>JBKJLG010000021.1:0-6341 GCA_046596995.1 Chitinophagaceae bacterium | reverse complement strand
AATTTTAATTGTTCATCATCAACTGTAGTTTCAAAATATTTAAATGAAATATTTTTATGGGCTTTTAACTCCTCACCAATTTCATATAAATGTGTAGAGAGGATGAACAATGAGTTTTTAATTTTTATCAGCCCTTCAATAACTACTGTACTGCATTTCATGGCATCCTGAACATTGGTGCCTTTAAATAGTTCATCAATTAAAATGAGCCATTTTCTGCCATCATTAATTTTTAAGATGGTGTTCTTAATTCGTTGCACTTCATTATAAAAATAACTTTCACCTTTTACAATATTATCTACCACATTTATATTGCTCAGCAAGCCGTCAAATAAAGTCAGCTGCATATTTGTGGCAGGAACACCCATACCAATGTGAGCAAGAAAAACTGCGACGCCAACAGATTTTATGAAAGTGCTTTTGCCTGCCATGTTTGCCCCGGTTAAAAATATAAAATTGTTATCTCTGTCAAGCTGAACATCATACGCTACCGGCGTTGGCAACAAAATATGAAACAAACCTTTAGCCTCTACTGTGGGGTAATTATTTTCAACAAATTCAGGAAAAAATAAATTGAAATTTTCCATTGCCATTGCCATTGAATGCCAGGCATCAAGTTGGCTGTAAATTTCAATAAGCTCAAAAATATTTTGTTTGTAGTGGTAGCGTAAAAAATTTGCCAGCTGCAGCATTTCCGTCATGGAGAGATCGTCTGACTTTTGCTTTCTTGTAATGATATTAAATTGCTCCTTGCTGGTAATATCTTTAGCTCTACTAAATATTTTTTTTAATGGTTCGGGTGCATCATCTTTCAAAAAAATATTAATTAAAACCTGTATGCCTTTAATAAAATCAAAACAAAACCCGGTTGAATATTTTACTAAAGAAAAATCAGGTCCGTGAAAAATTTTATAGGAATAAGCTGCCGGCGCTGAGGGATTAAATGGGATTTGGTCAATACTGCTTTCGTAAAATTTTTGGATTACCATTATACTGCCATTGCTGATTAGCTCCGGCCAGCGGTTATTTTCTTTACGTATAGTTTTTAATGTATTCTGTACTCCTGTAATGCTTTCAACAGTGTTTATTGTTTTGCTGAAAGCATGTCTTAACTTATCTCTGCCTCCAACGGTTGTTGTAAAATCCAGTTTATGAAAAATAGAGAATTCTTCTTCATGATCGAAGATGGAAAGATCGTTTAATGTTGTTTTATCAATTTCCATTCTTTTGGTTAATCCGTTAGTTGTTAATCTGTTTATTAGTCATTATGTAGTGGTCAATAAGTTATTAATGCTTAAAAGATAATCTTTCACCCATTATAGATTCATCAAACCCGTCATTTGCATAAACACAATTTCCATTTACAAAAGTATGAGTGATTTCAGCCGGAAATATTTCTCCTTCAAACGGGCTCCAGCCACATTTATATAAAATATTTTCTTTTTTAACTACGGAACTTTTATTAAGATCAACAACTACAAGATCAGCAAAATACCCTTCCCTGATATAACCACGATTCTCAATTTTAAAACAATCTGCAACGGCATGGCTCATTTTTTCAGCTATCTTTTCTAAAGAAATAAATCCTTCTTTATAATATTTAAGCATAATTAATAAAGGATGTTGAACAAGGGGCAAACCTGCATATGATTTTTCATAGGGAGGTTTTTTCTCTTCCCATGTATGCGGTGCATGGTCGGTTGCAATTACATCCAAACGGTTATCCAGCAATGCTTTCCATAAAGCTGTTTTATTTTCCGCAGATTTTATTGCAGGATTACATTTTATTAAATATCCCAGCTTTTCATAATCATCCGCAGTAAAATGTAAATGGTGAACACAAACTTCTGCAGTTATCTTTTTTTTCTGCAAGTGAATTGTGTTATCAAAAAGAGACAATTCTTTTTCTGTGGAAATATGCAACACATGTAACCTGCTATTATATTTTTTTGCTAACGAAACTGCAAAAGAGGAAGACTTGTAACAGGCTTCCTCATTCCTTATTATCGGATGATCTGACACTGATAATTCCCCTTTAGCATTTTTTAAATATTCATAGTTTGCTTTAATAACATTTTCATCTTCGCAATGTGTGGCAATCAGCAATTCACTTTCACTGAATATTTTATTTAGCGTATTCTCATTATCTACCAGCATGTTACCCGTACTGGAACCCATAAATATTTTTACTCCGCAAATATCCTTTTTTCTTTTGTTCATTCGCAAAACTTCATCAGCATTGTTATTGCTAACGCCCATGTAAAAAGAATAATTGGCCAAAGAAGTTTTTGAGGCTATGGAATATTTTTCTTCCAGTAATTTTTCGGTTAATGCGTTGGGGATTGTATTGGGCATCTCCATAAAACTGGTAACTCCACCTGCTATCGCTGCTTTGCTTTCGGTATAAATTGTAGCCTTGTGTGTTAACCCCGGCTCTCTAAAATGTACCTGGTCATCTATAACTCCCGGTAATAAATATTTACCTTCTCCATAGATCTCATTTACCTTTTCTTTTATGTTTATATTATTACCAATTTTTTCTATTCTTCCTTTTTGGATGAACACATCGGTTATATTTATAGCGTTTTCATTTACTACAGATATATTTTTTAAAAGATATTTTTGCATATCTTGAAATTAATTAAATAAGTAACCAAAACCCATGAAAATTATTAATTGTGTTACAACCCTGATTTTTTTTTCCTCCTCGTTTTTTGTATCTGCTCAATCTACCCTATTACCGCAAGGTTCAAAGGAATATCATTTTATTGACAGGCTTGAGATCAAACATCAGCAAAATACGGATCTGAATTTTTCAACAATAAAACCGTATAACCGTAAAGCCATTGTAAGGCAAGCTGAGTTTTTAGACAGTGCAGGTTTGCATTTAAGCAAAGTGGATAGATATAATCTTAACAGCTTATTAATGAATAACTCAGAATGGGTTACTAAATCTAATGATGATCTCATCAGCAAAAAACCTATTTTAAAAAGATTTTATAAAACCCCTGCCAATCTGTATGAGGTTGATGTAAAGGATTTCTTCCTGGTAATTAATCCTGTTTTGCAATTTACATATGGTAAAGAAAGAGGTAATAATGAAAGCATTTTTTTAAACTCAAGAGGATTAACCGCAAGAGGAATGATTGCCAAAAGGCTTGGCTTTTCTGCCACTGTTACTGAAAACCAGGAAAGAGGTCCGCAATTTTTTAAAGACCGGGTTACCCAATTGCGAGCCTTGCCGGGAGCAGCTTTTTATAAATCATTTAAAAATACTGCTTACGATTATTTTGATGCAAGAGGATATATAACTTTTAATGCAGCCAAATACATTGACTTTCAATTTGGACATGATAAAAATTTTATTGGTAATGGTTACCGCAGTTTATTTTTAAGCGATGATGGTGCCGGCTATTTGTTTTTAAAGATAAATACACGCCTGTGGAAATTTAATTACCAGAATATTTTTGCGGAGCTTATGCCGCAGTTTAAAAAGAACGGTGATGTTTTGCTGGATAGAAAATATGCTGCCATTCACCACCTTAGTATGAACGTTACCAAATGGCTAAATGTGGGGGTATTTGAAAGTGTTATTTTTGGAAGAAAGAATCATTTTGATTTTCAATATTTAAATCCCATTATTTTTTACAGGCATATAGAGGGTGCCATTGGTAGCCCTGATAACGCAGTTGCAGGGCTGGATGTAAAAGCAAATTTTGCCAAGCGCTTACAGGTTTACGGACAGCTTTTGTTAGATGAATTTCAATTATCTGAGTTAAGAAAAAATCGGGGTTATTGGGCTAATAAATTTGGCATACAGGCAGGCCTAAAATACATTGATGTTTTTGGTATATCCAATTTAGATATGCAATTAGAAACCAACAGGGCAAGGCCTTTTACCTATTCTCACATAGATTCGGTGGCTAACTATACACATTACAACCAGCCGCTGGCTCACCCGCTTGGTGCCAACTTTCAGGAGTATATTGGCATTTTAAAATACCAGCCAATACCAAAATTATATTTTAATGCCAGGCTGATGTATTATAAGCAGGGCTTGGATTCTATGGGGAGAAATTTTGGTGCAAGCCCATTTGAAGATTATACCACAAGACCAAGAAATTTTGGTTTTGAGATTGGAAGCGGTAATACAGCAAAAAGTTTAAATGCCACTTTTTTAGTATCGTACGAGGTACGCCAAAATCTTTTTCTAGAAGCCTCTGCATTGTACAGAAATTTTAAAACGGAAGACATACCATCTCAAAATAAAACAACACAAATATCTGCAGGCTTAAGATGGAATATTTTTAGAAGAGAATATGATTATTAAACTACTATTCCACCGTTAATGAAAAGGTTATCATTTTGGAATTGATCTTATCCACTACGTTTGAGTAACGCAGGTTAGCATCACGGCTGTGTAAATTAATTAAGCCGCTGCTGAGTTTTATTTCAGGTGTTAAAACAAACACAGGAAAGTAAAAGTGAAAGCCCAAACCAACCTCTGCACTAATATCTATTTTTTTTAGTTTGATAAGGTCCTGTGCATTTTTGGCACCGGCATTACTAGCCAAATCATAATCAAGTTTTAAGCCCCCAATGGTAAACACTTTAAAATTATCAATCCTGTCGCTGCTAAATTTTACATGCACAGGAAAACTTAGTGTAATGGAAGAAACTTTTTTTTCAGTAAATACTGAATCACTTTCATATTTTTCGCTATACAAAAAACTTTTTTCAGTAAAGGTGAGATCCAGCGGATGTAAGCGGAGATCAAAATGATTGTTAAGCCGGAAATTAACAAGCCAGGCCAGGCTTAAGCCAGAACTGTTTACGCTTTCAACAACCTGGATAGAATCGCCCTGTAAAAAAAGCGGATGATGCGTAAATGAAAAGTGAGATTTATTGTAGCCAAGATGAATGCCAAAATGATATGGCTTATCATCATGCTCCTCCTGATTAATGCTCCTCCTGCGCTGACTAAAAGATTGCAAGCAGCACATTGAGATGGCAATGACCATCAAAATTATTTTTGTCCGCAATAAATACTGGTTATTCCTAAACTCAATGTTTTGCATGAAGCGTTTTTATATCCAAGCTTATTTAAAATTTGTAAAAAATCTTTTCCTTCCGGAAATTTTTGAACAGACTCATTGAGATATTGGTAGGCATTTTTATTTTTTGAAATTACTTTTCCAACCCAGGGCGTTATCACATTCATGTATAGGTTGTAAAAAGATTTTATAACGGGCATTTTAGGTTTTGTAAATTCTAAAATAACCAGCATCCCCCCGGGTTTTAAAACTCTTTTTATTTCGCTTAAACCCTGCTCCAAATGTTGAAAATTTCGAACGCCAAATGCTATGGTTACTGCATCAAACGAGTCGTTATCAAAAAATATTGTTTCTCCATCTCCCTTTAACAATTCTATATTTTTCTCTAAATTAAGGCGTTGTATTTTTTCTCTGCCTATGGCAAGCATTCCTTCGCTAATATCAATGCCTGTTACTTTTTGCGGAGCAAGCATTTTGCTTGCTAATATTGCCATATCCCCGGTGCCGGTAGCTACATCAAGAATTGTTTTTGGTTGAAAATCTTTGAGCTGTTGGATGGTTTTTTTTCTCCAGCTAACATCAATACCGGCGCTTAAAAAATGGTTTAAAAAATCGTAGCGAAAAGCAATTTTATCAAACATCTTTTCTACCTGTAGCTTTTTGCTATCGGCAGAATCTTTGAAAGGCACTATGGTATCATGCTGGTAAGTAGTCATTAGGGTTGTAAAGATAAGTTGATAGTTGGTAGTTGATAGTTGGTAGTTGATAGCTAATCGTTAAAGTTTTACTAACTCAGCAGGTATGAGAGTATTAAAAAGTAATTGAATAAATTACGAATGGCTACTACCCAATCACTATTTTTGTAACGATGCAAATTAAACATGCAAAATACTTAATCAGTAGTCCTGATTACACAAAATGCCCGGAGCCAGACCGGGCTGAATATGCGTTTATCGGCAGAAGCAATGTGGGCAAATCTTCACTAATAAATATGCTTTGCAATAATGAAAAATTGGCCAAAACATCTAACAGTCCGGGTAAAACGCAAATGATAAATCATTTTGAGATTACCAGCGCCCCCTCACCCCCTGCTCCTCTCAGAAAAGAGAGGGGAGATAGCAAATGGTATTTGGTTGATCTGCCAGGTTACGGTTTTGCAAAAATTTCTCTGCGTAGCAGAAGAAGATGGGAGCAAATGATAGAAAATTATTTACGTAAGAGAGAAAATTTGCAACAGGTTTTTGTACTGATAGACAGCAGACATTCGCCACAAAAAATTGATATAGA
>JBKJLG010000194.1:0-7004 GCA_046596995.1 Chitinophagaceae bacterium | reverse complement strand
CCAGATCAAAACGCATCTGGTAACCGAAAACACTTCTTGTTCCTGTTCCTGTTCTGTCACTTTTATCAGTTCCGTTTTTTATAATATGTTGTAACAGTTGTAAATATTGCTGCATGGCTGCAAGATAAATAGTCTGAACCATGATTAAAAAGATTTGAAGTATTAATGGGAAACATGTTTTTAAACAGCTATATGTTTATTAAGATTTCTTTTTAGAATACCTGCCGTAAATTTGAGATAATTAATTCCTATGCAAAAGAATTACAACTTAGAGCATCTGCATTATGTATTCTTTTTACTTTTTATACTCCACTCCTGCTCATCGCCAAAGACCGGAATTTTTGGTAAGAAAACACCGCATGAACAATATGAAAAGAAAATTAAAGATGCCGGTTTAAAAGAAACTGCCTTAGGTGAAGCATGGTTGAGAGCCGCCGCCATTACGCTGAGCAGCCCACTGGATATTGCCCTGCCTTACAGCGAAACCGGATATTTTGCTGATGATCGTGCCAACGGAATTGGCTTGCGTTTTAAAGCCAGGCGGGGACAAAAATTAAAAATTTCCATTACGAAAAAACCTGCGCAAAATTTTGCTTTGTATGTTGATTTGTGGCAACCTTATCCTGTCGCAGAAAATAAAACTCCAAAATTTTTATCAGCGGCAGATACACTTAATCTTTTTTTAGAACACGTTGTAACTGACGACAGCACTTTTATTGTGAGAGTACAACCTGAATTATTAAAAGAAGGCGAATACACGTTAACCATTTCTGCCGGACCCTCACTGGCTTTTCCCATTTCTCCAAAAGCAAAAAGCAGTGTTATAAGTTTGTTTGGTGTGGGCAGAGATAATGGAGCAAGAAAACATGAAGGCATAGATATTGGCGCTGCAAAATTAAGCCCGGCGGTTGCTTCAGCAAATGGCATTGTAACACGAGTAAATGAAAATGCTTTGGGCGGAAAAGTTATTTTTATCAGACCAGAGAATGCTTTTTATAATTTGTATTATGCTCACCTTGATTCTCAATTGGTGCAGGAAGGGCAACGTGTAAAAGCTGGCGATGTAATCGGCCTGGTAGGCAACACTGGCAATGCGCAATTTACTGTAGCGCATTTGCATTTTGGCATTTATACCAATAGCGGAGCAATAAACCCTTTATATTTTGTAAAGAATGATTATAATGAACCGGCAAAAATTTCGGTGCCCATTACAAATCTTAATACCTGGATGCGAAGCGGAAAAAATACAAAACTGGTAACCGATCAAACCAGCAATACTGGTTTTTTAGTTTTGGATGAGAATACACTTTTAAAACCTGAAGCCGGTACCGCAAACCTGTACAGGGTTATTCTGCCGGATGGCAAAAAAGGTTTTATAGCAGGCGCAGCTGTTACTTCAGCGCTTAAACCCTTGCGTAAAATATCTCTAAAAAAAGCGCTTGCATTACTTTCTACACCTGATTACAGTGGCTTGCATAAAAAAATGCTGCCTGGCGGCGATAAAATAAACATACTGGCTGCGTTTAAAGATTTTTATTTTGTAAGCGATAAAGAAAACACGCAAGGCTGGGTGGCAAAAAATCAATTATAGCTTTTGCCACAAAGGCGCTAAGGCAGAAAGATTCACTAAGAAAAAGATTATCTCCACAAAAAATATTTCCCGGTTTTTATAAAGCATTTTGTGGTTCTTATAGCCTTAGTGCCTTATAGCTTTTGCCACCAAGGCACTAAGACAGAAAGATTCACTAAGAAAAAGATTATCTACGAAAAATATTTCATGGTTTTTATAAAGCACTTTGTGGCCCTTAGCGCCTTTGTGCCTTGGTGGCAAAAACTTATCTTTGCAGATTAATTTTTTATGAGTAGTAAAGGAAAAGTTTTAGTAGCGATGAGCGGTGGTATAGATAGTACTGTAGCAGCGCTTATGCTTCATAAAGAAGGTTATGAAGTTATCGGCATCACCATGAAAACATGGGACTATGCCGCCAGTGGTGGCACTTCAAAAAAAGAAACAGGTTGCTGCAATTTAGATAGTTTTAATGATGCCAGGCAAGCCGCAGTGCAGCATGGTTTTCCGCATTTTATTTTAGATATCAGAGATGAGTTTGGTGATTTTGTAATTGATAATTTTGTTGAAGAATATCTTGCCGGCAGAACACCCAACCCCTGTGTAATGTGTAACACTCACATTAAATGGAAAGCGTTATTAAAAAGAGCAGACGCTTTGGGGTGTAACTATATTGCTACCGGGCACTACGCACAAATTCATCAGCATACCAACAACAGGTTTTTTATAAGAAAAGGAATTGACGAAACCAAAGACCAGAGCTATGTGCTGTGGGGCTTGCCTCAAAATTTATTGAGCAGAACTTTATTACCACTCGGCACTTACCGCAAATCAGCCATCAGGCAAATGGCGCATGACTTTGGTTACCCTGAACTGGCTAAAAAAAGCGAGAGCTACGAAATTTGTTTTGTACCCGATAATGATTACCGTGGTTTTTTAAAAAGAAAAGTGGAAGGGCTGGAAGAAAAAGTTGATGGTGGATTTTTTGTAGATAAAACAGGAAAGATCTTAGGCAACCATAAAGGTTATCCTTTTTATACAGTTGGGCAAAGAAAAGGACTCGATATTGCGCTTGGCAAACCGGCATTTGTAACCGAAATAATACCGGAAAGCAATACGATTGTTTTGGGGGAAGAAGAAGACCTGAATAAAAATGAAATGAGGGTAACCGGAATTAACTGGCTTAAGTATGAAGGAATTAGCGATGGTATGGAAACCATTACCAAAATACGCTATAAAGATAAAGGTGCATTATCTACCCTTACCACATACCAAAATGGTATAATTGTGCGTTTTTATGAAGATGTAAAGGGCATTGCCCCCGGGCAAAGTGCTGTTTTTTATGAAGGTGATGATGTAGTTGGCGGAGGAATTATACAACGCAACCCTTTTTAAATGCAGCTTTATCTATGAAAAAATTATCTTTAATTTTTAACATGAAAAAATATTTATGCCTGATAATTATTGTAGCTGGCAGCATTTTATTTACCAGTTGCAATAAAGAAAATCAGATTTTAAAACTAATTCCTTTAAGTGATTATTTCCCTTTGCAGGTTGGCAAATACATTACCTACGATCTGGACTCCACAGTTTTTATAAATTTTGGAGTAAAGGATACAATCATTAAGTACCAAGTTAAAGATATTGTTGATGCTAAAATAACTGATAATCTAGGCAGGCCTGCTTACCGAATTACCCGGCTTATTCGTAAAGATGCTACAAAGCCCTGGACAGGCAACAATACATTTATGGCTGTTGCAACAAATAATTCTATTGAATTTATTGAGAACAACCTTAGATTTCAAAAGCTAACATTACCCATTCAGGAAGGTCGTTCGTGGAAAGGAAATACTTTTATAGACACGTATTCTCTTTATTCAGATCTTAAATATTTAGCAGACTGGGATTATACATACGAAAGTGTTGGAGAAAGAGAAACAATTGGCCCCTATGAATTTGAGGATAGATTAATTGTGAAACAAAGGGATGAATTTTTAGGACAGGACCCCAAACTATCCAACACCCAGTACGCTGAAAAGAATTTTGGTTTAGAGAAATATGCAAAAGGTGTAGGTTTGGTTTACAAAGAATTTGTTCATTGGGAATACCAGGGAAAACAACCGGGACGTTCTGCCTATTTTACAGGATATGGCATTAAACTTACCATTTTAGATCATAATTAAAAGCCCCCTCTAATCTCCCTCGACAGGGGAGACTTTCAACTCAAATATTTAATCATTTAAACCATCATTCGTTTAATAACTTTGGAGTAGCCCTTGTTTTAAATATATTTTAAACTGATGAATAAATATTTACTCCTTCATACTATATTTTTATTATTTAGTTCCCTAAATTCCCAGGCTCAATTTTCAAAATATATTATCAAGTTTAAAGATAAAACCGGTACTCCTTTTTCTATTAACAATCCTTCGCAATATTTATCGCCCAAGGCAATACAAAGAAGAACAAAGCAAAATATTTCAATTGATTCTACGGACCTCCCAATAACACCCAGATACATCGACAGTATTCGGTTAGCAGGAAATGTTACTGTTTTAAACAGATCTAAATGGCTTAACCAGGTTTGCATACAAACCACTGACGCTGCGGCTCTGGCTAAAATAAATTCATTTCCTTTTGTAATATCATCTTCCGCTGTAATGCGTATACAACAAGGTCTGCCTTCAGCAGATACAGAAAGAAAAAAAATAATTGTGAAAGATAACCTGCGTACAGCAAGCATATTGCAAACAACGCAAACCACAGCAGATTTTTTTAATTATGGAAACACGTACGCACAAATTCATATTCATGAAGGAGAATTTTTACACAACAAAGGTTTTAAAGGGCAGGGAATGCTGGTGGCAGTGATGGACGCCGGCTTTTTTAATTATCAAACTTTAAAAGCATTTGACAGTGTAAGAAATAACAATCAAATTATTGAAACATACGATTTTGTAAAAAATGAAACCAGCGTAAATGAAGATGATGCACATGGTATGTATGTTTTCTCCATAATGGCAGCAAATGTTCCCAGGGTTTTGGTGGGCACTTCGCCAAAGGCAAAGTATTATTTATATAGAACAGAAGATGTGGCAACTGAGTACCCGATAGAGGAACAAAATTGGGCTGCTGCTGCCGAAAGAGCTGATAGCATTGGTGTAGATGTTTTTTCTACTTCCCTGGGTTATACAACTTTTGATAATCCTGTTTTCAACCATACTTATGCAGAGATGAATGGGAAGACCACCATTATTGCAAAAGCAAATGCACTGGCGGCAAAAAAAGGAATAATTTCTGTTGTGGCGGCAGGTAATGATGGCAACAATGCATGGCATTATATAAGCACGCCTGCCGATGCTGATGGAATTGTTACGGTAGGTTCTGTAACTTATACAGGTGTACCTTCCGGTTTTAGCTCGTACGGTCCTGCAAGCGATGGAAGAATAAAACCAACTGTTGCCTCGGTTGGGCAGGGAACGTATTTTTGGAGCACTAACAATCAGCCTGCAACAAGCAATGGAACTTCTCTTGCTACACCAAACCTGGCAGGTTTAATTACCTGTTTATGGCAAGCCTACCCTGAATTTACTGCAATAGATATTATTGAAGCTGTAAAAAAAAGCAGCAGTAAATATTCGTCACCCGATGACAGAGTTGGGTATGGCATTCCCAATTTTAGAATTGCTTTTGAAGATTTGTCCCGGCAAAGAGTTACAAAAAATGC
Source organism: Chitinophagaceae bacterium (assembly GCA_046596995.1). Taxonomy (GTDB): domain Bacteria; phylum Bacteroidota; class Bacteroidia; order Chitinophagales; family Chitinophagaceae; genus Ginsengibacter. Next base: position 1,710 of record JBKJLG010000194.1, on the reverse strand, counting down.
AAATCAGATTTTGGGCAATGATTGGATAAAAGCATATCCAAATCCATTTAAAGATGATCTTACTATTTTAATAAAGCCAAAGCAATCGGGAAGTGCAACTTTTAAATTATTTGATGTTGCCGGAAAATTATATGTACAAAAAATTGTCACCATGCAACAGGGGCAAATTCAATTTATCCATTTTACCAGCCCTATTTTACAAAAGGCATTTATACTTTACGATATAATGCTGTGCTACAAAAAGGAAGTATTAAACTGCTGGCGCAGTAAGTAAAGCAGCAAACATAGTGTCAGCTTGCATTTCATAGCCTTTTAATAATTGTTGTTTGTCAATAGAAAAATTGAAATTTTCTTTTATAAAATTCACCGCATCTTCATTTTCTTTTTTAAAAACAGAGCAGGTAATATATAAAAGCTTGCCACCCTCTTTTAAATAAGGAATTACATTTTTTACAATTTGCTTTTGAAGTGCTGCATATTTTTCAATCTGCTGATGTTTAAAATAATACAATTGCTCCGGTGTACGTGCCCATGTTCCCGAGCCAGTACAGGGCACATCACAAATTATCAGATCATACCTGGTCTGAACCCCGAACTTTTCGGAGGCTTGAACGTTTTGTTGAGTTGAAAGATCAGCTACAAAAGAATTGTATTTATTTATCCCTGCTTTGGCAAAGCGCTTTTTTAAATTCTCAAGAATAGATTCTCTTTTGTCGCTGACGCTTAATTCGATTTTTGGATTAATATCGAATGCCATAATGGATTTACCCCCGCTCGCTGCACAACAATCCCAAACCCGGTCTGACGGTTCCCGTCTGACCGATAACAAAAACTCCCCTACCCTCTGTGAATTATAATCCTGCACAACCGCTTCCCGGTCTGACGGTTCCCGTCTGACCGATAACAAAAACTCCCCCACCCTTTGCGAATTATAATCCTGCACAACCGCTTCTTTATCCAATTCAATTACTGAATCAATTTTAGAGCCAGCGGATAAAGTAATGCAGTTACCTGATAATTGATATTGAATTCCTGCACCTGATAATTTGCCGGTTACTTTTTTTGTATTACCGGGCCTAACTCTTAAAAATAATTTTGGTTGAGATAAAAATGAAATATTAAATTTTTCTGCATCTACTTCTCCGCTTAATTCATCTGCAAAAGGGAAAATTTTTTCTTCTTCAAATTGCTTATTTAAAAAATCTAGTTTTTCAATTAATGGTTTTTGCAGATGATCATTCCATTCAGGTTTTAAATTTTGCAAAAGTTCATTATTATCTCCACATAAAAATGTACCCAACAAAATTCTTTCTTCTGCAGAAATATTTTTTAAAGCTTTTCCCAACCTAAAAAAATTATAACAGAGAGAAGAAATCTGCTTTCTATCTTTTGAACCAAATTTTTTATTGGCAGTAAAATATTTTTTTATATAAAGATGAAAAGGCTCAGTGCCGGTGTAAGTTTTTAAAATTACTGCTGCAGAATTTAAATATGATCGGAGAATGCTCATAATAAAGTTTCAGTCTGCATCTATATAATAATCATGAAAATCATTTAATCAAAGAAATCATGGTTCAGATTTCCAGCAAGGCCTTTACCGGATCTTTTCCAAAAAGCAATTGTTCAGGATTCTCCAGCATTTCTTTTACTCTCACTAAAAAACTCACTGACTCTCTGCCATCAATAATTCTGTGATCGTAACTTAATGCC
>JBKJLG010000071.1:0-3663 GCA_046596995.1 Chitinophagaceae bacterium | reverse complement strand
GCCGAAATTGATAACCGCATACGCAGTGCCATAGCGCAATACGGCTCAAAAGATGTAGTTGAGCAAATTGTAGGCAAAACATTGTTTCAGTTTAAAGAAGATATGCGTACTAATTTTAGAGAGCAAAAACTGGCGCAAAGCATGCGTAATAAAATTGTAGATGACATTAAAATAACGCCATCTGAAGTAAAAGCATATTTTGAAACCATACCCAAAGACAGCCTTCCATATTACGAATCTGAAATTGAAGTAGGGCAAATTGTAATTTTTCCGAAAGCCACACGGGAGTTGGAAAATTATGCTATAGACCAGTTAAAGGAATATAAGCAGCAAATAGAAACAGGCGGCAAAAAATTTGAAACACTGGCATCTTTATATACTGATGACCCGGGCAGTAAGGAAACAGGTGGCAAATATGAAATTAACCGCAACGAAAAGCAATGGGATCCTATATTTCTCGGCAAGGGATTTAGTTTAAAAGAAGGTCAGATATCAAATCCTTTTAAAACAAAATTTGGCTATCATATTATACAAATGGTTAGCCGCCAGGGCGATGATGCCGTTATCCGCCACATCTTAAAAATACCTCAGGTAACATCAGTAGAAATAAGAGAAACCAAAAGTAAAATGGACTCCATACGGGCTGCATTAATTGCAGGCAACACAAAATTTGGGGAAGCGGTAGCAAGATATAGCGATGATGAAAGCAGCAAATTTACCGGCGGTAGAATTACAGGCAATGATGGCGGCACTTTTTTAACCATTGATGCGCTGGATAAAGACCTTGTTTTAATGCTTAAAGATATTGCCATAGGCGAATATTCCCGCCCGGCAGATTTTACTGATCCGAGAGGAAAAAAAGGTGTTCGCATTGTACAGCTTATCAGTCGCACACAGGCACACCGGGAAAATCTAAAAGATGATTACAACCGCATTTCTCAAAGAGCTTTAGAAGAAAAAAAAGGTATTGCCCTGGAGAAATGGTTCGCAAAAAAAATATCATCTTACTACGTAAATATTGATCCTGAATACAAAACTTGTCCTGAAATGGAAAAGTGGACTACCAATTCCACAGCCGGTAAATAATACTAACTCACAAGCCTTATATAAAATGTAGGCTAATATAAAGCCACTTTACTAAGGCAAAGGGAGACAAATATCTTGAGTTTGCAATCATTCAAAAGTTTTATCTACCTAAGTTCCCCCGTTGGGGGACAAGGGGCTGTTTTTATACTTACCTTTGCTTTCCTTACTCCTATAAATGAGCGATGAAATAAAACACGAATGCGGGCTGGCCTTCATTCGGTTACGCAAACCTTTCTCTTACTATCAGCAACAATATGGCACTGTATTATATGGCTTAAACAAGCTTTATCTTTTAATGGAAAAGCAGCACAACCGGGGGCAGGATGGTGCAGGCATTGCAACCGTAAAACTTAATACCGAACCCGGTTACCCTTTTTTAAACAGGATAAGAAGCGGAGCTAATCAGCCCATTGCTGATATTTTTGCCCGGGTAGCAAAAGAAATTGAAGAGCTGGAAAAAAGCCATCCTGATATACTTCACCATCCGGGGCTTATGAAAGGTCACATAAGTTTTTTAGGAGAAATATTATTAGGACATCTGCGCTACGGAACACAGGGCAAAAACAATGTAGATTTTTGTCATCCGTTTGTAAAGCGCAATACTATACCAGCAAGAAATCTTGCCCTGGCAGGTAATTTTAATCTTGTAAATAAAGATGAATTATTTTCTCTTATTAATTGCCATCCCGATGAGTTTGAAAAGCAAAGCGACCTTGGGGCAATGATGGAAGTGATACATCATTTTTTAGTAAAAGCAGATGAGCAGTTTCCGGAAAATCTTGATATAATAAAGGTTTTAAAAAAAGCCGTTTCTTATTTTGATGGCGGCTTTACTTTTGGCGGCGTAACCGGCAATGGTAATGGTTTTGTGGTGAGAGATGCACACGGCATTCGCCCTGCCTATTATTTTATAAACGATGATGTGGTGGTTGCCGCTAGTGAAAGAGCAGCTATACGCACAGCATTTAATGTTGGCGAAAATGAAGTACAGGAATTAATGCCGGGCAATGCTTTAATTGTAGATGCCAAGGGCAATGTTTCCGTTAATCAAATTCTTGAGCCTAAGGAAAGGAAAGCCTGCAGCTTTGAGCGTATTTATTTTTCCCGTGGCAGCGATGAAAAAATTTATAAAGAAAGAATTGCTTTGGGGTATCATTTAAGTGAGGCAGTTTTAAAAGCTGTTGATTACGATCTTAAGAATACTATATTTTCATTTATACCAAACACAGCAGAAACGGCTTTTTATGGTTTGATAAAAGGCGCGGAAGATTATCTTAATAAAATAAAAATAGAAAGAATACTGAGTTGGAAAAAAGATTTTGATGAAGAAAAGTTGTCCGAAATGGTTAACAGAAAAATACGGATAGAAAAAATTGCGATAAAAGATGTAAAGCTGAGAACCTTTATAACACAGGATAGCAGCCGCAATGAAATGGTACAGCATGTTTACGATATTACCTATGGCACCGTTAGAAAAAACATTGATACCCTTGTGGTAATTGATGATTCAATTGTACGGGGCACAACCTTAAAAGAAAGTATCATTCGCATGCTTTCACGCCTGCAGCCCAAAAAAATAATTATTGTTTCCTCTGCACCGCAAATACGTTACCCGGATTGTTATGGCATTGACATGAGTAAGCTTAGCGATTTTGTTGCTTTTCGTGCTGTGATGGAATTAATAAAAGAAACTAACCGTGAGGGTTTGCTGGCTGAAGTTTTTGATAAATGCAAAACATTTGAACGCAACAACCAATTGCATACAGAGAATTTAATACGGCAGATATATAAGCCATTTTCATTAACTGAAATATCAAATAAAATTGCACAATTGATAACACCTCAGGATATATCTATTCCTGTAGAAGTAATTTATCAAACCATTGAAGACCTGCATGAGAGTTGCCCAACGAATTTAGGTGACTGGTATTTCACAGGCAATTATCCTACGCCAGGCGGCAATCGTGTTGTTAACAAAGCTTTCATTAATTTCATGGAAAGGAAGAATGTAAGAGCTTATTGATCATTTCTAAAATTTCTACATGAAGAAACTTTACCTCGTACGGCATGCAAAAAGCAGTTGGGATTCAATGACTTTAAGCGATTTTGAAAGGCCGCTAAATGACAGAGGTAAAAAAGATGCTCCCGAAATGGCGCAGCGTCTTATAAAGCAGCAAGTTATTATAGATGCTTTTATTAGCAGCCCGGCAAAAAGAGCTAAAAAAACTGCCCAATGTTTTATAAAAGAATATAACAGAAAAGAGGATGAGATTATTTTTACTTCCTCTTTGTATCACGCCGGCATAAAAGAATTTAAAGAAGCCATAGCCGCCTTTGATGACAAGTATAAACATGTTGCCATATTCTCTCATAACCCTGGTATTACTGAATTTGCAAATGAATTAATTACCGATGCAAACCTGGTTAACATGCCCACCAGCAGTGTGTTTGCTGTAAGAGCAGATGTAAAGAAATGGAAAGAATTTAATGCTGCTAAAAAAACATATTTGTTTTTTGAATATCCCAAAAAAGAATGATTGCACCGCTGCCTCTTCAAGTTAAAATATTGATAAAGCA
>JBKJLG010000323.1:0-2840 GCA_046596995.1 Chitinophagaceae bacterium | reverse complement strand
TAAGGCAGGGATATCCAATACAAAATTTGTTATTGCTTAAAAATACAGTACAATAAAAATCATTTTCAGGTTTATTTTTATATTTTTATGAAATGCCACTGATAAAATTTTTGGCTTCCAATTTTTTATACTTCTATTTTTCCTTATTTTTTTTTATTTAAAAACCATACAATGAAAATTTATCTCTTTCTAATTTTATTATCTTTTATCACTTTATCCGCAATTGCAAAAAACCAACAGACAGTTGTTTTACCAATTACCGGTAAAGTAATTAACAATACAACGGGTGAACCAATTGCGGGTGCTACTGTTTCTATTAAAGGAAAAAATACTTCTGTAGCAACAGATGAAGAAGGAAAATTTTCTTTAAATGCTGAGGTGGGGGATATTCTTGTTCTTTCTTCTATCGGGTTTAATAATTTACAAATACCCGTAAGTAATAGCAGTGATTATATACTTAAAATGATTGTAAACCAGGGAAGCCTTGATGATGTTACAGTAATCGGTTCAAGAGGTAAGCCACGGACAGATGTTAATCGTCCTGTGCCTGTAGATGTTATCTCTTCAAAAGAACTTGAAAGTACAGGTCAGGTTGATCTTGGGCAGATGGCTCAATTTACTTCTCCTTCATTTAATTCAGCCAAAAATGGAATAAATGGTGTAGCCAATTTTGCAGATCCTGCTTCATTAAGGGGCATGTCACCCGATCAATCGCTTGTTTTAATTAATGGAAAAAGACGTCACCAGTTTTCAGCAATCAATAATAATGTAACTGTTGGTAAAGGCACTGTTGTTACTGATTTAAATAGTATTCCATCTTTAGCTGTTGACAGGATGGAAATTTTAAGAGATGGCGCCTCAGCACAGTATGGCTCTGATGCAATTGCAGGTATAATGAATCTTGCATTGAAAAAGAATATTAATAGCGGCACATTTAAAACTCAGTTTGGACTAACTAAAAAAGGAGATGGAGAAACGGCTTTAGCAGCATTAAATTATGGCTTTGGACTAGGTAAAAAACAAAGCTATTTTAATTTCACATTGCATTACCAATATGTAAATGGAACAGATAGGGTAGATCCTTATACAGGAATTATTTACAACGCCAATAAAGTTATTGATGATAGTATCAGAAATGCAAGGGGTGTTTTCCCCACTAAACAACCTGCCTTTGTAACCAAATACGGAAGCAACGAAACAGAAGCAATTCAAACATTTTTTAATGCAGGTTATCCTTTAGGAAATAACTGGATGCTTTACAGTTTTGGCGGCACATCAAGAAAAGACATTTTGGCTTTTGGATTTTTTAGAACAGCACGTCCTGCAGATGTCAATTCTAATATTGCCATTTTTCCTGATGGATATATACCTCAACTTCCCGGAAAGACAATTGATTATTCCATATTTGCCGGAGTTACAAAAAAATCTATAAGTGGATGGAATATAGATTTGAGTACCGGTTATGGCTTAAACTATCTTGATCTCTTTGCAAATAACACAACAAACCCATCGCTGGGAGCAGCTTCTCCAACGGGTTTTTATGTAGGTAGAAATAGATTTACCCAAAGTACAACAGAGGCCATTTTTAGTAAAAATTATGAGCGTGCTTTCGGTACAAAATCAATTAATTTAGCCTTTGGTAGTCAATTTAGAATTGACAATTTTCAATTATCTGAAGGTGATTCAGCCTCATACAAGATCGGTCCGTTAGCAGCAACCCAAAATAAAGCTCCGGGTAGTAGCGGAAGACCGGGCATATCACCGGCAGATAAGGCAAATGAAAACAGATCTAACATTGGTGTATTTGTTGATGTAGAAAGTGATATCACAGATAAATTTTTAGTTGCATTTGCAGGCCGCTACGAAAATTATAGCGATTTTGGCAGCAACTTTTCAGGCAAAATTGCAAGCCGGTTAAATTTTACAAAAAATGTAGCAATCAGGGCTTCTATCAACAGGGGTTTCAGGGCTCCATCTTTGCAACAAATTTTTAATAGCCAAACAACTTCAACTGTTCAGGTCGGCGTTATCAGGCAAACAAAACAATTACGAAGCGATGACCCAAGACTTTTATTATTAGGAATTGAAGAACCCCGGCCAGAATTAAGCTGGAACTATAATGTAGGTTTAACCGCCAAGGCCGGAAGTAAATTTTTGGTTACAGTAGATGCCTATCAAATTGATGTGCAGGACAGGATAATCATTTCAGAACAACTTCCTGTTAGCAGTGCTATTCCCGCTTTGGTAAATGCATTCCCTGCATCTACCGGTATTAGAGAAGTTACATTTTTTACCAATCATGTTAATACAAGAACAAAGGGGATAGATTTTGTAACCAGTTACAAACAAAATTTTGCTTCTAAAAGAAACTTAAACGCAAGTATTGCATTCACTTTCAATAAAACAGAAATTACTTCTCAAAAAGCAACTCCTGCTGCATTACAGGCTGGTGCAACTTCTAAGGTAAAGTTGATTGACACAGTGAGTATTTCACTGATTGAAACATCACAGCCACGAAATAAATTGTTGGCAAGTATAAGTTATCAAATTAATAAGTTTAATATCACAACTAAAGCAACTTATTTTGGTAAGGTAATAGCATGGGAAAAACCTGCAGGCTTATTCCACAGAAGTCAAACTTTTAAGGGCAAAACATTAACTGATGTTACACTTACTTATGATGTAAGCAACGAGTTTTCTATAACAGCAGGGGCTAATAATATTTTTGACGTATACCCTGATAAAGTTTTAGCTAATTATGCATCTTACTCAGGCGGACAAATACCCTACACCCGTAATGCTAATCAGTTTGGCTTTAACGGTGCTTATTATTATACCAC
>JBKJLG010000320.1:0-4604 GCA_046596995.1 Chitinophagaceae bacterium | reverse complement strand
AATAAATTTTGCGGAATGCTGCTTATTTTAAAAATTGCAGCTACAGCATTACCCCATCCTTTAAGGTCACTTACATGATGCCATTTTAAACCATCCATTTTAATTGCATCAAGCCAGGCTTTTTTATTTTGATCAAGCGAAACACCCAAAACAGTAAAATTTTTTTCTTTAAACTTATCGAATGCTGCTACAACATTAGGGTTCTCATCCCGGCATGGGCGGCACCAGCTTGCCCAAAAATCTATCAATACATATTTTCCTTTTAGTGAAGATATATTTACGGCAATACCTGCCGTATCTGCCTGCGAAAATTCCTGAACATATGAGCCTATAGGATTAATTTTTGACTCTTCAATTAACTGTGTTACATACAACCCTAACTGACCGTTTTTTACTTGTGCAGGCAAAAGCTTGAAAAGTTCTTCTGCCTTAATGCCATTTTGTGTTGCCTGGTAAAGGCGAATAATTGCCAATGGCGATACAAATGAACCAGGATTATTCTTTACAAAAGCTTCACTAATCCCTGCTAATTTATTAATAGCAGCGCTGTCGTAAGCTGCTTCAGGTAAAAGCAAATGCTCATAGGGTTTCAGTGACGATATAAGATTTGTGTATTGATTGTGAGCAGGAGAACCAGTTATAACTAATTTATCTAAAGCGTTTTTTGACCCTGTTATTTTTATTACGCTATTATCCAAAAAAAGCGGGATAAGGGGCTGTGCATTATTAAAAATAAGTCCTTTAAAACCCGGCTGATCTACTTTGCCTTTTATAATAAATTTTCCACCTTTTATAACTCCCTGCTTATCGGGTACCCCGGTTTTCTCATTTAGAAAAGCTACAGGAGTTCCGTCTGCAAAGCCGCTAACAGTGCCGGTTATAATGTAGCCGTCAAATGCAGGCACTTGAATTTTAGGTTTGGATTTCGCTGTTTTTTTTACCTGGGAAAAGGCAACAAAAGGCAACAAAAATAACAGCAGGAAAAATGATCTCATCGTTTTAAAATTTGGCGGCAAAATAGTTTGTTTTATTCAGATAAAAAGTTAAGAATTATCAAAATACTAATGCAAGATACCATCAAGAAATTGTTGGGTCTGCACTTCAATATTATCTGCATCTTTTAAAGCATTAATATATGCGCTGCCGATAATTGCGCCATTACTATACTTGCACGCAGCTTCAAAAGTGTTTTTATCTTTAATGCCAAAACCAATCAATACCGGATTTTTTAAATTCATTTTTTTTAATTTTGAAAAATAAGTTTGCTGAGATGAAATTTCTTTATTATTTCCGGTTGTAGAAGATGATGATACTGCATAAATAAATCCTTTACTCAATTCATCTATTTTTCTTATCCTTTCTTCTGATGTTTCAGGTGTTATTAAAAAAATAAAATGCAGATCATTATCTGTAAAATATTGGTGATACTCATTTTCATATTCGAACATGGGCAAATCAGGCAAAATAATCCCATCTACTCCTACAGCTTTTGCATCTTCACAAAACTTTTTAATGCCGTATTGCATTACTGGATTTATATAACCCATTAAAATAAGCGGAAGATGAAAAGTTTTCCTGCAATCTTTTAGTTGCTCAAAAAGTTTTGTGATTGTCATTCCATTTTGCAAAGCAATTGCACTGCTATGCTGTATTACAGGCCCATCAGCCAAGGGGTCGCTGTAAGGCATGCCCAGTTCCACTAAATCAGCACCATTTTTTTGCAAGGCATGCAATACCTGGACAGTGCTATTCAATTCAGGATAGCCTGCTGTGCAGTAAACATTCAGAATATTTTTGCTTTTCTCTGAAAATAATTTTTGTATACGGTTATTGACCTCACCCCCAGCCCCTCTCCTTTTGGAGAGGGGGGAGTTGGAAGACTCTGCTATTTTTTTAAGCACAGCATCAATATCCCCTATTACTTCTTCATTTTTAAAGCGGATTACTTTTATCCCATTTTCATTCAAAGCCATAGTTCGCTGATTATCATTTTCTATGATGTCTTTTTCATTGTGAATATTCCCATCAACTTCTATACATAACTGTATTTCGTGACAATAAAAATCCAACACAAATTCCCCGAACGGATGTTGCCTCCTGAATTTTAAATTATTTAACTTCCTACTTCTTAAGTTTTTCCAGAGTTTATCTTCTGCTTTTGTTTTAAACTCCCTTAAATATTTTGCATTCTCGTATGTAGAGCCTTTTGCATTATTATGTAGATTCTCATTATACTCTTTCATAAAATTCGCTTTGGTCTCTTGTGTTGCCTTCTCCTTATGGAGAAGGATAGGATGAGGTTCATAAATATTTCATATAGGTTGCCAGATCCTTATCTCCTCTTCCACTTAGGTTTACCACAACAACATCTTCTTTTTTAAATTCTATTTTGCGTAAAGCAAACAAGGCATGTGCCGGCTCAAGCGCAGGGATTATACCTTCAAGTTTTGACAATTCCATGGCGGCCTCAACAGCTTCATTATCTGTAACACTTAAAAAAATAGCCCTGCCTGATTTGTATAAATGGGCATGAAATGGCCCAATACCGGGATAATCCAAACCTGCTGAAATACTATGTGGTTCTGTAACCTGACCATCTTCCGTTTGCATAACAAGACTTTTACTGCCGTGCAAAATACCGGTTGTACCTAATTGTGTGGTAGCCGCAGAAAAGCCACTTTCAATACCTTGCCCTGCTGCCTCCACTGCAACCAGCTTTACTGATTGTTCTTCAAGAAAATGATAAAATGCGCCTGCAGCATTGCTGCCTCCTCCTACGCATGCTAAAACATAATCCGGCAATTCACTTCCTGTTTTTTGTTTTAACTGTGTTCTTATTTCAGCACTTATTACACTTTGCAAACGGGTAACCAAATCAGGATACGGATGCGGACCAACCACACTTCCAATAATATAATGTGTGTCTTCGGGATGGTTTATCCAATCTCTGATAGCCTCATTGGTAGCATCTTTCAACGTTTTACTGCCGCTGATAGCAGGTATAATTGTTGCACCAAGCATTTTCATCCGTGCAACATTAGGAGCCTGCCGTTCCATATCTTTTTCACCCATGTAAACAATACATTCCAAACCTTTTAAAGCACACACAGTTGCTGTAGCCACACCATGCTGACCAGCTCCCGTTTCAGCGATTATTCTTTTTTTACCCAGCTTTATTGCCAATAAAATTTGCCCTATGGTATTATTTATTTTGTGTGCGCCTGTGTGGCAAAGATCTTCCCGCTTTAAATAAATATTGGTGTTGTATTTATTACTAAGTCTTTCTGCAAAAAACAATGGTGTTGGCCTGCCAACATAATCATGTAAAAGGTTTTCAAATTCTTTTTTAAAATCTGGTTCAGCCATTATGGATAAATATTTATCCTGTAACTCTTTTACATTGGGATACAACATTTCCGGAACGAATGCACCACCAAACTCTCCATAGTAACCATTTTTGCTAACATCCCATTTACTTAAAAGGGTTTCATTATTGCTAATAAGGCTCATTATTTTATTGTTGTTTAATTTGATTGATGAACTGTTTTACTGCTTCTAAATCTTTTACACCCGGCTCAATTTCAACTTTACTATTTATATCTATTGCATACAAAAAAGGATGAGTAAAGGATTTGATTGCATCAATATCTTCCAGTCCAATTCCACCGCTTAAAAAAAATGGTTTGTTTATTTTATTATTTTTTAAAACTTCCCACGAAAATTTTTCCCCGGTTCCACCGTAGTTTCCAGTGTTCCCAGTATCGAATAAATAAAAATCGCAAAATTCTTCATAAGGCTTAATGATCCAGTCAATATTTTGTTCATTCTTTTTATTTATTCTAAATACTTTAATAACCTTTATATGATCACTAATGTGATTGCAAAATGACGGGGTTTCGTCACCATGTAATTGCACCATATCCAATCCGTACAATTCAACCTGCGTTAAAATATCTTCTTCAGATGCATTTACAAAAATGCCAACCTTTTTTATTGCCAGTTGAAGGCTTTGTAATGCGACGCTTGTTAACTTATCAAGCATATATCTTGGAGAACGGTTGTAAAAAATCATACCAGCATAATCCACTCCCAAATCATTAAGTGCCTCTAACTGTTCTGCCTGCGTAATTCCGCACACTTTTATTCTCATGCTATTTTTTTAGTTGCTCTGCAAAAATTTTAAAAGCCTTTCCGGGATCATTTTCTCTCATAAATTTTTCGCCTATTAAAAATCCTGTAAACCCATGCTCACGCAAGAGTGTAATTGTATCAGCATTATCTAATCCACTTTCGGATATTTTTATTTTATCACCAGGAATTTTTTTAGCTAACTCCATAGAGCGGTTTATGTTAACAGTAAAAGTATTAAGATCACGATTGTTTACACCTACCACATCTGTATCATCGCAAATATGTTCCAGTTCCGCTTCATTATTAATTTCGAGCAATACATGTAAGCCCATTTTTTTGGCAGTAGCAGCCAATTGTTTTACTTCTGACTTTTTTAAACACGCTGCAATTAATAAAATAACATCAGCGCCAAAGGCTTTTGATTCAACCAGTTGATATTCATCTATAATAAAATCTTTACGCAACAAAGGCAC
>JBKJLG010000162.1:0-2611 GCA_046596995.1 Chitinophagaceae bacterium | reverse complement strand
TCTTTATGTTGATAAGCTAAGTAGTTTTAGTGGGTTTACTTTCAATTCTGCTCAAACTCTTAATAATGCAGGTCAGCCGATACAGAACAGCCTGTTTACGATTGATGCAACAAGCAACCCGAACTTTTATATCATAACTACTAATGCAGTTTTCCAAAATGGTAGTCTTCGTTTGTCATTCTATGTAACAGAAACACCCGGACAAACCAAAGGCACTACGCCTGTGAATGTTTATCTGGAAAATGGAAGTGGCGGAGAAACCAATTTCACTAATAATACAAGTTCAACCACTTTAGTATTTTCATTCTAACCCCCATCAAATCAAAAATTAAATAAAACAAGATGAAAAAAATTCTAAGTTCAATAATGATAATGGTTCTTCTGCAAAGTTCTCTAATAGCTCAGGACTTTTCGTTGACCAACCCTACAATGACACCTAATCCTGGTGTATTTCCCGGTGGCACTGAAACAGTAAGTTTTAATTTTGCCGTTTCTCAGAGTTATACTTTTAGCTCTAATCCTGCTTCTAATAATTATGCGTATATAACTTTTAGTTTCACCAAACTAAACCCAACCGGAGCAGGACCATCAGGAACAGGTGCTACTTTATTTAACTGGAGCCTGTCAACTAATGGAGGAACAGGTGTTGGCTTGGTATATACATGGACAGGAACTACAAAAAATGTAACTATGCTAAATGTTCCAAATTCATATACAATACTATTTACCAACGTGCCTATTACAGCACCCGCCACACCTGCTGAAACAGACATCAGGGTTGCAGGACAATTTACCGATCCGGGCAATGCGCCAACAGGTTTAACACTTAATAATAATGCTGTTATTGCAACATACACAGCATCCGGTTCGGTTTTGCCGTTACGTCTTTTATCTTTTAATGGTAGCAAACATGATAACTCTGTTGATTTAAAATGGCAAACTTCATCTGAAATAAATACTGATTATTTTGAAGTTCAATTCAGCACAAACGGATCTCAGTGGAATGTAATAGGTAATGTAAAAGCTGCAGGGAACAGTAATATTCAGCAAAATTATGGTCTTGTACATCACAGCCCTGTAACTGGCACTAATTTTTACAGATTGAAAATTATAGACAAGGATAAAAAAGCAAGCTTTAGTAATATAATTACTATAAACTTTACTATCGTCGGTATAAGCATTAATTCAGTAAATCCGAATCCGTTTGAGGATAGGATAAAAATTGAAATATCGAGCGATAAAAATGATAAGATATATTTTCAACTAAGCGATAATTTAGGCAGAATAGTAAAAACCCTAAACTCTGTGTTACAAAAAGGAGTTAACCAAGTTTGGATGAATGATCTTGGCAGCTTATCAAAAGGTATATATACACTTGAGATAAAAACTGCTTACACAACTTACGGTGTAAAGGTCAAAAAATAGAAGATACACATGAATTAAACCAAGCCTTCCGGTAATTTCCGGAGGGCTTTTTTATGCAAAAACAGAAATGGTTTCTTCAACAGTTTTGTTTATTTCATAAAAAGAAGTGAGTTTTATGATAACGGCTTCTACCATGGCATCGGGACAGCTGGCGCCGCTGGTAATCAATATTTTTACGGGTTGCTTTTGTGCCAAATAATTACTCGTCTGTTTAATTATCTTGTTGTGAAAATCGTAATGTTCTATTTGCTCCGCAGAAATAATCCGTTGTGCAGAATCAATAAAATATGTCGGCAGTTTTTCCTCACACAATTCTACCAGGTGAGATGTATTGGAACTGTTGTAGCCGCCAACAACAATGGCAAGGTCTGCCGGGGTTTGCAGCAAGCCTGTTACAGCCGTTTGGTTTTCGTAAGTGGCGTAGCAAAGTGTATCCCTTGTGTCGGCAAATCTTTCTAAAATATTTTCTTCAGTAAGGTCATATTTCTTTTTAATTATCTCTTTTAAATATTCCGCAATAGATTGTGTATCGCTTGCCAGCATGGTAGTTTGGTTTACCACACCAATACGCTGAAGGTCTTTCTCTACCAAAAACCCCTCAGAATATTGTCCATTAAATTCTTCATAAAAAAGAGCAGCATTTTTTTCGCCTGTTATGTATTTACCTAATTCTATGGTTTGGTTAATGTCGTTTACGATAACGGTGGGGGAATTAGCAGCGCTGTGGCTAAAGGTTGCCCGTGTTTCTTCATGCTTTGGCTTACCGTGTATTACAATGGTGTAATCTTTTGCCGCAATAGCTTCTGCACGGTTCCATACCTTTTCTACAAAGGGACAGGTAGTATTATATTTTTCTATTTGTATGCCGATGGTCTTTAATTTTTTCTCAATATCCAGTGTAGTGCCAAAAGCAGGAATGATAACTATGTCATCGGACGTTAATTTATCAAAACCTATTAATGTATTACCGTTGGTATCCATTAAAAACTCCACGCCTCTTTTTTTAAGGTCATTATTTACAAGAGGATTATGGATCATTTCACTTAATAGAAAAATTCGTTTGCCGGGATTTTCTTCCACTGTTCTAAAAGATATTTCAATGGCATTTTCTACACCATAGCAAAATCCAAAATGGCGGGCAAGGTAAATGTGCAGCGGGCCGAAATCTAAAAAAGTCGGTGTAAAA
>JBKJLG010000097.1:0-7787 GCA_046596995.1 Chitinophagaceae bacterium | reverse complement strand
ATTAACAGCATTGGCGCAACGGCTAACAGCCCTGTAAGTATTGATTTCAAAAATTTCAGCATAGCTACATTATCCGCATTTGTTCAATCAGATTCCTCATTGGTCAATGGTTCAGTTAACGGAAATGTTTTGGTGAAAAATTATAAAACACAGCCAACTTTTACCAGTGATCTTACCATTAATGATCTAAGTATTTATAAAGATACACTGGGCAATGTAACTGCCCAGGTCAGCAACACCACTTCAAATATTTTTAATGCAAATCTTATACTCACCGGCAGGGGGAATGATGTAAAAGCAAATGGCGTATATTATGTTAGACCCGGAAATGCCAGCAGCTTTGATTTTAATGCTGACATTATTCAATTACAAATGAAGTCTATTGAAGGCCCATCTTTTGGCACAATACGCAATGCAAGGGGCACCATAAGTGGTAACATTTCTTTAAAAGGAACGGTGGAAGACCCCGAATTGCTGGGCAAAATAAATTTTAATAACACTGCTTTTAATTTAGGCCCGGTTAACAGTTATTTCAAAATAAATAACGAAAGTCTTATTGTTGATAACAATGGTTTTGCGTTTGATACATTCACAATTCAGGATACTGCAGATAATGATCTTGTGATTGATGGAAGAATAAACACCGTTAATTTTTCTGATTATGAGTTTAAACTTAAAGTAAATGCAGATAATTTTCAGGCATTAAATACAACTAAAAAGGACAACAAGCTTTTTTATGGCAAAATGGTGCTTACCACATCTTTAAATATCGGCGGCACTAATGATAAGCCTGTTGTTGATGGCTCAATAACTGTAAACGATCAAACTAAATTCACAGTTGTACTACCGCAGGAAGAGCCCGGTGTTGTAGAGCGGGAAGGCATTGTAAGGTTTGTAGATATGGATGCAACATCGCAGGATTCATTATTTATGCTGCCTTATGATTCCTTAAATGTTTCACGGCTAATTGGCTTTGATGTTTCTACCAATATAACAATTGACAGGAATGCAGAATTTAATTTAATACTTGATGAGAGCAATGGTGATTTTATAAATATGAAAGGTGAAGGTTTGCTTAGTGCAGGAATTGACCCCAGCGGAAAAATAACATTGGTAGGTTCTTATCAATTAGATGAAGGCTCTTATGATCTTTCTTTTAATTTTTTGCGAAGAAAATTTGATATACAAAAAGGCAGCAGAATTTTATGGACAGGAGAACCAACCAAAGCAGACATAGATGTTTCTGCTGTTTACATTGCAAATGCTTCCCCGCTCGATCTTGTGCAAAATCAATTAAACAGCGATAACGCCACACGAAATACTTATCGCCAAAAATTGCCTTTTGAAGTATGGCTTAGTTTACGGGGTGAGCTTTTGCGGCCTGCAATAACTTTTGATATTCGCCTGCCGGAAGATAAAAATTATATTATTGACAAAAGCATTATTGAAGTTGTACAAAATAAATTATTACAAATTAGAGAAGAACCGGGAGAAATAAATAAACAGGTTTTTGCACTTTTATTACTAAGCCGTTTTGTAAACGATAACCCGTTTGCTAACAGCAACGGCGGGCTCGACCCTGCCGAGTTTGTGCGCCAGAGTGTAAGTAAACTGCTAACGGAACAATTAAATAATTTAGCCGGTGGATTGATTGCGGGTGTGGATATTAATTTTGATCTTACTACTGCTGCCGATTATACAACCGGCGAAAAAAAGAACAGAACTGATTTTACTGTAGGGCTTACCAAACAATTATTAGGTGGCAGGCTTGCTGTTACTGTAGGCAGCAATTTTGAGTTGGAAGGCCCCAGACCTACGAATGCCGCTAACAGCAATAATAAAATTGCCGGCAATGTTGCCCTAGATTATAAAATTAGCAGAGACGGCAGATATCTTTTAAGAGTTTACCGAAAAAATCTTTACGAAGGCGTTATTGAAGGCTACATTGTAGAGACGGGTATTGGTTTTATCATTAATGTAGATTATGATCGTTTTAAAGAATTATTACAGCGGTCTAAAATTAAAAAAATCCGCAAAACTCCTGTTACAACGCCTGGGGCAGATAAAATGAAGAACACAGATATTAAACCTGAAATACGTGTTAAAAATTAATTTGATAAAAAGGCTTTCACAAATTGCACTCGTTGCAATTATATCAATGCTTTTTTCATGCAGCAATACCAAAAGATTACCTGCAGGTGATGCTTTGTATACCGGTGCTTCAGTAAAAATAAAAGACGGCGATATTTCAACTAAAAATAAAAAAGTACTCAAGGAGGACCTTGCACGTTTAACACGCCCAAAACCTAATACAAAAATATTAGGCATGCGCTTAAAATTAGCGGCTTTTAATATGGCAGGTAATCCAAACAAAAAAGGTTTTGTAAGAAATTTTTTAAGAAGATTTGGCGAACCTCCAGTGTTATTAAGTGATCTTAATCTTGAGAACAATTCCAAGGTGCTTAAAAATTATCTTGAGAACAAAGGATATTTTACTGCCGCGGTTAAGGGAGACACTATAGTAAAAAATAAAAAGGCAAAAGCAGTTTACACTGTGCAGGCGGGCAAGTTGTACACTATAAAAAATATAGTTTTCCCAAAAGACACTCTTGCACAACTTTCCCGTGCTGTTAAAAAAACGGAAGCCAAAACATTAATAAAACCCGGCGTACCTTTTGACCTTTCGCTTATTAAAGCAGAGCGGCTAAGAATAGATGCTATTTTAAAAGAAGAAGGTTATTATTTTTTCAGTCCTGATTATATTTTAATTGATGCCGACAGCACTGTAGGCAATAATATGGTAGACTTATTTGTCACCATTAAGCGTAATACGCCCTTTGCTGCAAGAAAACCATATTCAATAAACGAAATATATGTGTACTCTAATTACACATTAAATACAGCAGCAATAGATACCTCTCACATTTACGAACAATTTTACAAAGGTTATTATGTGATTGATAAAGACAAAAAGTTTAAACCCAATCTGTTTGAGCAGGTGATGCAGTTTAAACCCAATGATCTTTATAACCGAAAAGCACACAACCTTGCCTTAAACAGGCTTATAAATCTTGGTGTATACAAATTTGTAAAAAATCGTTTTGAAGTTGACCCTTTTACAGATGAGCTGAATACATTTTATTATTTAACACCGTTGCCTAAAAAAACATTACGTGCCGAAATTTCGGGCACTACAAAATCAAACAACAATGCAGGTTCAATACTTAGTGTAAGCTGGAGAAATAAAAACTTTCTACGGGGTGCAGAATTGTTTGCAGTTAATGCTTACATAGGCTCAGAAATCCAGTTCAGTGGCAGGCAAAAAGGTTTTAATACAAATAAGGCTGGCGCAGAGATATCCATTACTGTCCCCAAATTTATTATCCCATTTTTCATATTTAATACTAAGGGTGCATATGTTCCTAAATCTTTTGCACGCCTTGGCTATGATATTTTAAACCGCTCTAAATTATACACTTTAAATTCCTTCAGGGCAGATCTTGGCTATACGTGGAAACCCAGTATAAATAAAGAGTATAAATACAGTCCCATATCTGTTAACTATGTACAGCCTTTAAATGTTACACAGCGATATAAAGATAGTTCTAAAAAAGATTTTACTTTATTCAAGGCAATTCAAAAACAGTTTATCATTGGCTCCAACGCCACATATATTTATGATGAGATTATTGATAACCCGAATGGAAAAGGCTGGTTTGTACTTTCCAATTTAGATCTTTCAGGAAATACAATTGGGCTTTTTGCTAAACCTAATCTTGCTAAAGGCGATACGATAAAATTCTTTGGTGCACCCTATTCTCAATATGTAAAAGGTGAAGTAGATGTTAGACATTATTTCCGGCTTGGGCCAAAAACTATTTGGGCAAATAGAGTTGATTTGGGCATAGGAATTCCTTATGGAAACTCTTTTGACCTGCCTTTTATAAAACAATTTTTTATTGGCGGTACAAACAGTTTGCGTGGCTTTAGAAGCCGAACATTAGGTCCCGGAACATACAGATCTCCTAATGCAGACAGCACTAATTTTTATCCCGATCAGTCAGGTGATATTAAGCTGGAAGTTAATACAGAAATAAGACAGAAGATATCGGGGATTTTAGAGTTTGCCATATTTGCTGAAGCAGGAAATATATGGCTGAAGAATAAAACCCTTTTAAAGCCCGGAGCCGAGTTTACAAAAGATTTTTTAAAACAACTGGCATTAGATGCAGGCGTAGGTATTCGGTTTGATCTGCAAATATTAATTTTACGCTTTGATGTGGCAGTGCCGTTAAGCAAGCCCTGGCTAAAGCAGCCGCCTACTGCATTGCAACAAATTGATTTTGGCAGCCGAAGTTATAGAAAAGAAAACATTGTATTTAACCTTGCGATCGGCTATCCGTTTTAATAAAGAGGTATTTGTTATTTTAATAAAAGTTTTTTTCCAAAATGCAATCCGATTTTAAACATTAAAAAAGACTCGTCCCCTCTTATATCAATCCGCTGAATTAAATACTTATTATTTAAAGGAAGTTTGTTAACTCTATTACCGATTTTAAATGCCAGTTCAACATTATTGTTTTGCAAACATTTAAAAATTTCATCTCTTTTATTTTTATCCTTTTTTGGGTATGCACCGTAGGTATAGGCAAAACAAGGCTGAAGAGGGATAGAAAGTAATTTTAATTTTAGCTGACTTTTTTTTAAATCCTCATCTATTTCCTGAATGGTTATATCATTAAAGTTTTTATGGTTAACCGTATGCAAACCAAATTCAATAATATCACTCTTAATTTTTTTAATATCAGTAACACTCAGGTATTTATTTTCTGAGATTTTAGTATTATCGGTTTCAATAAAATCAGCAACTAGAAAAATGTTTGCTTTACAATTATATTCCCGCAGTAGCGAGTAAAGATTTGTGTAATTATTTTTATACCCGTCATCAAAGGTTAGCAAAACAGGTTTTAAAGGAAGTTTTTTTTTATTTTTTACATAGCTTATCAGATCACCAAGTAAAATACAGGTAAAATTGTTTTTGTTTAGATATTGTAATTGCTTTTTTAATTGCTTTGTTGATACAGTAAGATAATCAGGTGGTACCTCGTCATCAACTTTATGATACATTAAAACAGGGAGCTTCATTCAGAATTATTGTTTTTTTTATTTGAATACATTTCCCTGATCTTGGAATATTTTACAAAGTGGTAAAAAGAGCTGAACATTGACCAGTAAAAACCGCTAACACCATTAAGAAAATTCAATTCCAACAAATAATATTTTAAAAAATATAAGGGTACAGCAAAAACCGTTAACAGTAATGATCTTCGCTTACCATTTTCATAGGCTATTTTAGCGCCTAAGCTTGAAAATTTATTGAACTTATTAAAATAATGCTCAATATTCATATAACTGTAATGGAGAATATTATGCTTAAATTTTTTTATTTTTCCCTCTATTATTATTTTTTCGTGAACAATATTGTCATTAAAATTCCCTAAGTCTTTATTAAACAATCTTAAAAAATACCGCCACGAATCTTTTCCGTATTTAAATTTTTTACCCATAAATACAAAGGTTATGGGTATAAGATAAGCAGCTGCTAAAGGTGACTCCATTTCTGTTTTAATCTCTTCCGCTAGTTCATCAGAAAGCACTTCGTCAGCATCAGGGCATAGTACCCATTTATTTATTGCGAGTGAAACTCCGAATCTTTTTTGTTCCCCATAACCTTCAAACTTTTTTTCGTAAAAGCGGCAGTTAAATTGTTTGCACACTTCTTTTGTATCATCTGTACTTAGAGAATCTATTACAATAATTTCATCGCACCAGGTAAGCTTCGGCAAAGATCTGCGCAGGTTATCGGCTTCATTGTATGTGATAATAACAGCACTTACAGCATTCATCAATATTTATTTTTAAGAGCAAGAAGCAGAAAATTAAAAAAATAAATTATTTCAATTTCATTTTAGGCACGGGCATACCAATGGTTCCCTGTATACCTGTAAAAATAGTTTTCCAAACCAGATTAAAAAAAGATTTTTGTGGATCACGGTCGTATTGAACATCAAATATTCTAAGCTTTCCATCATGCGGATTTTCATTTTTGATAAGCGTATTTGCGAGGATGCTGAACATTCCTCTTTTCTTTAAAGAATTGTCTTCATTTTTTTTCATCAATGCCACTTTCAAGTCTTTATAGCGCATTTCAAAATCCCCATTGGTTACATTATCGTTGCCGGTAAAATTAAATTTTGCGCTTTCTATAAAACCCGAATCTATTTGCAGTAATGCCATAGGCTTTGTAAGTACATTAAGGCTTGTAACATTGGTGCTTCCTAAATTTCCATTTACTGAAAACTTGCCATCTGTTGCAGTAAGAAAAAACTTAAAAATAATATTAACCGGAAGCGAACCCAATACATTTGTTTGAAAATTAGCAGTCATTGAACTATTGTTCTTTATTGAGGCTGAAACATTGGTTAAATTATCTATGGCTAATCTAGTTCTCTCAAAGGGTATTGTTCCGGTACGATTTGTCAAAGCATTTTTCTCTTTATATTCCAGGTAAAGATTATTTAAAACAAAACGCCTTATATCAATTGGCATTTCACTTTTCATTAATTGCTGGTGCGGATAATTACCAACTTTATTTACACCATCCAACGGGCGGGAAATATCACGGTAAATTTTAATTCTGCCACTGTTAATGGTAACCGAGTTGGCAAATATTTTTTTATTCAAAAACTGATCAAGATCAATGTTATTTAAGTTTATCCCGTTAAGCGTTATATCATATCTGTCTTTTTGCTTCCCTGCATTTTGGGCAAAAACTTCTTCACCTGCAAGTGGGGTAAACTTAAAACTTCCGGCAGAAATTTGTTTTCTTAATGAATTAAAATTCAAATTTTCTACAGCAAAATGATATAATTTATCATTAGAATTATAAGAGAGATTCTTGCATTTTATATCTACCTCTTTGGTATGGTCAATGGGCCTTACTTCCATATCAGAAATAGGGTTAGCCTTTACCCCCCGTATTTTCACAGCAAATTTCCCCAATTTAAAATTACTATTAACTGCCGGAACAGTGGTCTCAATAATATCAATATCCGGCAGCAGAATAATGCCAAGGTTTAAGCTGTAAGCATTTCTAAATCCCGTAGTATCGGTTTCATCCGACTGTATTTTTACTGCGGGGGTTGGGTTTACAGCAAGTGCCGGCGGCTTATAAAATTTTATATGCCTGCATAAAATGGTATCAATTAAAAAATCTTTATTCTTAATGATATTATAATTATTAATCCCGGAAATAAGTATGTTTTCCGCATCAACCATGGGTATTGGTTTACCGGTAACTTTATCATACCTGTTCATTAATAATTTGGAGGAAGTAATTCGCTTTTGATTGCCAACAAATGACACATCTTTGACGGTAAGTTCAGGACGGTTGCGATTGTACGTTGTAAATTCATCAACACTAAATGCTGCGTTTTTACAAAATAATATTCGGCTGGTATCTTCACTATGGGCACTATCCACAAATACATCGTGTAGATTAATATTTATTTTATTTACATCAAATTGGCGGAATCTATTTTCAAAATGTACAGCATTAATTTGTGCATCTTTTATAATTACCTCTCCTACTTTTATAAGTTTTAATTTACCCAGTATTTGTTCGTAAGTGTTTTTTGCTTCATCATCAATTTTAGTTTCCTTTTTAACCTTCTTAATAAAATACACCAGTATTTTTGGCTTATCAATAATCACTGAATCCCCGATCA
>JBKJLG010000065.1:0-4940 GCA_046596995.1 Chitinophagaceae bacterium | reverse complement strand
CTGCACTTTTTTTACATAATTTTCCAGCAAAATCTCATGTCTTGCTTCCAGCTCGCTGTGAGAATATATTTTATTATTTGTAAAAAGTTTTTTTGACTTTTCTGTTACAAATGCATCCAGCGCAAGCGGAGTGGTTTTTACATTTGGCAGTTTTCTTTTTTCAGCCAGTTTCTTCCAGTCAGCACTATACCCATCTCCCTCAAACAAAATGCTTTTACTTTCAACAATATATTTTTGAATTACCTGTAGTAATGCAATTTCTTTTTTCTCTCCTTTTTCAATTAAACCATCAACATCTTTTCTAAAATTTGAAAGTGTATCTGCAATAATGGTGTTTAAAACCGTCATAGCAGCGGCGCAATTTTCGGAAGAGCCAACAGCACGAAACTCAAATTTATTTCCTGTAAATGCAAAAGGCGAAGTTCTGTTTCTGTCAGTGTTGTCAAGCATTAATTCAGGTATGCTTTTGTGAATATCCAGCTTGAGCATGGCTTCATCTTGCTCGTCAAATTTTTCTCCCACACGGCTTTCTATCTGGTTAAGCACATCAGTTAAATATTTGCCGATAAATATTGAAATTATTGCCGGGGGGGCTTCGTTAGCTCCAAGCCTGTGGTCATTTCCTGCTGATGCAATGGATGCTCTTAATAGATCTGCATGATCGTGAACTGCTTTTATTGTATTTACAAAAAAAGCCAGGAACATTAAATTCGTTTTCGGCGTTTTACCAGGTGCTAATAAGTTAACTCCTGTATTGGTAGCCATACTCCAGTTATTGTGTTTACCGCTACCGTTAATTCCGGCAAATGGTTTTTCATGAAGCAATACAACAAGATTGTGGCGCTTGGCAACTCTTGTCATAATGTCCATCAATAAAGTGTTATGATCAACTGCAATATTTACGGCTTCAAAAATAGGGGCACATTCAAATTGTGAAGGCGCAACCTCATTATGCCTTGTACGTAAAGGAATTCCCAGTTTGTAGGCTTCATTTTCATAATCCCTCATAAAAGCATAAACTCTTTCCGGGATGGAGCCAAAATAATGATCTTCCAGTTGTTGTCCTTTTGCCGGGGCATGTCCAAAAACTGTTCTGCCTGTCATAACTATATCAGGTCTGGCATTTGCCAGGCTTGCATCAATTACAAAATATTCCTGCTCCCAGCCAAGTGTTGCAGAAACTTCCGTTACGTTCTTATCAAAATATTGACAAACATCAGTAGCGGCTTTGTCCAATGCAACCAGCGCTTTTAATAAAGGTGTTTTTGTATCAAGAGATTCGCCAGTGTAAGAAACAAAAATGGTAGGTATGCATAAAGTTTTCCCTTGCCCGATCTCCATAATAAATGGTGGGGAAGAGGGATCCCATGCTGTGTAACCACGGGCTTCAAAAGTTACACGAAGTCCGCCACTGGGAAAAGAAGATGCATCAGGCTCTTGTTGAATTAAAGCAGCACCATCAAATTCTTCCAACGCAGTACCATCCTGTTTCAAAGTAAAAAATGAATCATGCTTTTCTGCTGTGGCACCAGTTAAGGGTTGAAACCAATGAGTAAAATGTGTTACGCCTTTTTTCTCAGCCCAGGCTTTAAGACCCGCTGCAATCTGATCGCCCATTTTACGGTCTATTTTGCTTCCGCTTTTTATAGAAGCCAGTAAACTTTTATAGGCTTCATCACTCAACACCTCCCTGGCATTTTTAATGTTAAATACATTTTCACCAAAAATTTGCGTTATTTTTTTTGGAGATTCTACATCAACTGAAACAGGATTAGCCGTTAAATTATGAAGTGCATTAAATCGTAAAGATTGCATTTATTTAAGTTTTATAATGCAAATAAAACAATTTATAATGATAATTTGTAGAAAAATCGTCGCCGATATAATAAATAATTCTAAAGTGGCTATAAATTTTTTATATAGATTTAAAACTAATATGTGTGTATTTTTTCAATTTTTCCCAATCTATCATACAAAGTAGTGGTATTATTAAAAAAGGGAAATAGATGCTTCTATACCTGACCAAAGCCCCGATAATGGGTATGGTATAACCAATCATTAAAAACATGGAAAGGCTAAAAAAAACAGAAAAATAAACAATTGGAGTAACACTATTTCTTCTCTTTTTAAAAAATAAAAAAAGCAAAAAAATTATTTCATAAAGAAAAACTTCAATGGCAGGAGGAAGATGAAACCATGTATAATTTTCAGTAAGATAAGGTCGCATTAAAGTATGGTTTAAAGCCTGTGGCGTATTATTTAAAAAACTTCTAAAATGCGGAAAGAGTGGATTTATATTTATGGCAGAGCTGCTTTTTTTTGAGATCTCAATATATTCCAATTGCCTTTCAGAAACATATTGCGGCAGATTTATAGCCGGGTGCAAATAGCCTGCTGTAAAAAATAAAACAATAAATGCAATATACGTTACTACAAAAAGCTGTAATGCAGAGCTTTTATTTTTTTCAGTAATTATCCACGCTATGGCTGCCGGTATTAATGCAATCAAAACAAAATTTCTCAATAAAAAAATCATTAATACCCCCAAAGTCATCCAAAGAATCTTTTTTAAAACTTGTTTCTTTTCTTTTAGCAAGAAAAAAAGATTGTATATAAAAATTGACAATCCTAAAAAGATCAGGCCATCCCGGTGTATGCCGGCACTAAAATATATAAGTGAAGGAAGCAGGAATAAACAAACAATCAGCAGACCTTTTTTATCAGGGAATATTGTAATAAAAACCTTGTAAAGCAAAACGCTGGCAAAGAAAACCAGGAAATTAAAAAAGATCACATTTATAAAGAAGTTGCCTCTGCTAAAAATATTAAAAACTGAGAGCATTTTTATTATCAGGTCAGTCCTCAAATTATTCCAAAAAGAATCAGTAGTATCTAAAAATGCGGTATAACTATTATCGTACTTAAAAATATTCATGAAAAATTCTCTGGGATTACTCAGCAAAATGCGGTACTCCTCTAACCCTTGGTTGTGATAATTTATAACATCTGATACCGGGAAATGATAAAGATTAAGATAACCATTTAAACAACCAACTGCTATCCTTACAATAAACAAAAGGATTATAATTTTGGCAGATAATTCAGCTTCTTTTACAAATTTAATTTTAGTAAGCAGCCAGCAAAAAGCAGCGAGATAAATGAAAAATAAGATATAATCCAAGTGAAATATTTAAGTGTGGGAAGTTAGTTAAAATATTTACTCTCCTATAATCTGCATGGGATTAACATAGGTTGTATGTTTGTATTTTTTCTTTTATCATGGAAATAAATGTTGAGGTCGCAAAAAAATTAGGCTTACTGCCGCAGGAATTTGATAAAATTGTTGAGATTTTAGGACGGGTTCCAAACTTTACCGAACTAAGTGCATACTCAGTTATGTGGAGTGAGCATTGCAGTTATAAAAACTCTATTAAATGGCTTAAAACGTTACCACGGGAAGGCTCCAAACTCTTAATAAAAGCGGGCGAAGAAAATGCCGGACTAATGGATATTGGAGAAGGTTACGGAGTTGTATTTAAAATTGAAAGCCATAATCATCCTTCAGCCATTGAGCCTTTTCAGGGGGCGGCCACAGGTGTAGGCGGCATTCACAGAGATATTTTTACAATGGGGGCAAGGCCAATTGCTGCCTTAAACAGTCTGCGTTTTGGCAATTTGAAAGAAAATAAAACACAACATTTAGTTAGCGGCATTGTACATGGCATAGGCCATTATGGAAATTGTTTTGGTGTCCCTACGGTTGGTGGTGAAGCATATTTTGAAGATTGTTATCATACAAACCCGTTGGTAAATGCAATGAGTGTGGGTATTGTAAAATTGGGGAATACAGTAAGTGCAACTGCGGAAGGAATTGGTAATCCTGTTTTTATAGTAGGCAGCGCAACGGGTAAAGATGGAATGGGAGGAGCCGCTTTTGCTTCAGCGGATATAACTGAAAATAGTGTCGAGGATCTTCCGGCGGTACAAGTTGGTGATCCTTTTCAGGAGAAAAAATTATTGGAAGCATGTTTGGAAATTATCCCTACAGGCGCTTTAATTGGTATGCAGGA
Organism: Chitinophagaceae bacterium; assembly: GCA_046596995.1. Lineage (GTDB taxonomy): Bacteria > Bacteroidota > Bacteroidia > Chitinophagales > Chitinophagaceae > Ginsengibacter. Next base: position 870 of record JBKJLG010000065.1, on the reverse strand, counting down.
TATGGGTGCTGCAGGCATAATTTGTTCTACTGCAGAAACAAGTGCAAAAGGTGGAGTGGGTATGAGGATAGATCTTGAAAAAGTACCTACCCGGCAAAAAAACATGAAGTCGTGGGAGTTGTTACTGAGCGAAAGCCAGGAGAGAATGTTGCTGGTAATTAAAGCAGGCAGAGAAAAAGAGGTGATTAAAATTTTTGAAAAGTGGGACATTCCCTGTTCACAAATTGGTGAAGTAACCGGTGACGGAATGTTGGAGTTTTTTATGAACGGAACACTGGAAGCAAATCTACCTGCGGAGAGCATGGTATTGGGTGGTGGTGCACCGGTTTATGAAAGAGAATATAAAGAGCCACAATATTTTAGTAAGATAAAAGATTTTAATATTGATAAGATAAAAGAGCCGGATAATTTAAAAGAGATTGCTTTACAAATAATTAGTTTGCCAAATATTGCTTCTAAAAGATGGATATATAACCAATACGATAGCATGGTAGGCACCGGGAATACCAATACCAATGCGCCTTCTGATGCAGCCGTTGTTTTGGTAAAAGAAATCCCGAATACATCGGGACAAGCTAATAAAGCATTAGCAATTACTACCGATTGTAACAGCCGTTATGTTTTTGCTGATCCATACGTGGGTGCTATGATAGCCGTTAGCGAAGCGGCAAGAAATATTGTTTGCAGTGGCGGCATTCCCCTCGGTGTTACCAATTGCTTAAACTTTGGTAACCCTTACGATGCTGAAGTATATTACCAGTTTGTGAATGCTATAAAAGGTATGGGTGATGCCTGCAAAAAGTTTGATACTCCGGTTACAGGCGGTAATGTAAGTTTTTACAATCAGTCGCCTGATGGTGCAGTGTATCC
>JBKJLG010000346.1:0-2633 GCA_046596995.1 Chitinophagaceae bacterium | reverse complement strand
CTTTGCCCTATTCAAACTAATAAATTTTAAGTTGATGATGAACATTATTAAAAATATATACCTGTTGTATTTTATTATTTCCATTTTATTTTTTGGTTGCACAAAAGATGATGGAACCGTGTTTACGCCACCTAAAGATTACAGTTCGGTTGGCACATCTGCTAAAGATATTTTAAGCAACCAAACCTACGCAATACTTAAAGTTGATATTAAATATATGCCTGGCTTTGCACCCGATGCTGCCACCACCAATAATTTAACAGCATTTTTAAACACCTACATAAATAAAACTGGCGGTATTTTTATTACACAACAGCAAATTGCTGCCAGCGGCAAAGCAGCACTCACAATAAATGAGGTTATTGCTCTGGAAAAGAACACAAGAACAACCCTTACAGAGAACAACCAATTAGCCATTAATGTTTTAATAACCGATGGGGCATACTCAACTCCCAATGTTTTAGGAATTGCTTATTACAATACCTCTATTTGTTTGTTTGGCAAAACCATCAACGATAATTCCGGCGGAGTAGGGCAAACGAGCCGGGTTAAATTACAAACAACGGTACTGGAGCATGAAATGGGACATCTTATGGGGCTGGTTGATCTAGGCTCTCCTATGCAAACAAATCATAAGGATGTTGCCAATGGAAATCATTGCAATAATTCCAATTGCCTTTTGCATTATAAAGCTGAAACAACTGATATTTTAGGGTTTTTAATTACCGGTGCCATACCAACTTTTGATGCAAATTGTATTTCCGATTTAAAAGCAAATGGAGGAAAGTAATTAAGACTATTGTGGGTTCAATTCAATCACCTCACAATCTTTTATTTCTTTTCCATCAATAGCAAAGCGTATAATTGTACGCACTTTGTGCCACCCTTGTTTTCCGGCTGCGCCGGGATTAATGTGCAAACATTGCATTGCAGCATCGTACATTACTTTTAAAATATGCGAATGCCCGCTTATAAAAAGTTGAGCTGGGGTTTGCTTTAATTCTTTTTTTACTGTAGGATTATATTTTGGCGGATAACCGCCGATGTGCTTCATAAGCACTTCAACTTCTTCACATTTAAATCTGAGTATTTCAGGATAAACACTTCTTACATCATTGCCGTCAATATTTCCATATACGCCACGCAATGGTTTATAATTTTTTAATTTATCTGCTAATTCTATATTTCCAAAATCGCCGGCATGCCATATTTCATCACAATTTTTAAAATGGTCAAAAATTTGATCATCTAAAAAATGATGTGTGTCAGAAAGTAGTCCGATTCGGGTCATAAAAATGTACGATGTACGATATAAGATGTACGATGTTAATTAGAATAATGTTTAAATTTACATTGGATTTTTTTACTTCTGACATCATACATCGTACATCTAAAATTGGACCATGCCTCATTATTTTAAAGCCGGATCAATTCCTCATAAGCGCCATACACAATATCGAAAACAAAACGGAGAATTATATTCTGAGCAATTGTTTTCTACCGAAGGTTTTTCATCTGACTCATCTTTATTATACCACACACATCCGCCAACAGAAATTATTAAAACCGATAAACCCTTTGATGTTAAGCCGCAAATTGCAGAAGAGAGAATGTTGCAGCACCGCAGTTTCCAGGGTTTTAATATCAAGCCAAAGAAAGATTTTTTAAAAAGCCGTATGCCTGTTTTAGTAAACAGCGATTGCCATATTGTTTTAGCTGCTCCGGAAGAAAGCATGAAGGATTATTTTTATAAAAATGCTGATGCTGATGAAATGATATTTGTACATGAAGGGAGCGGAAAATTAAAAACACAATATGGTGAATTGCCATTTGTGTACGGCGATTATATAATGATACCACGGGGAACCATTTACCAAATTGATTTTACAACCCAAAACAATCGCCTTTTCATCGTTGAATCTTTCAGCCCCATACGTTACCCAAAAAAATATTTGAGTAAATACGGACAACTGCTGGAACATTCTCCTTATTGTGAAAGAGATATAAAAGCACCACAAAATTTACAGACCATTGATGAAAAAGGAGATTTTCTTATCATGACAAAAAAGAAAGGCATGATGTATGGCATACATTATCTACATCATCCTTTTGATGTTGTGGGCTGGGATGGCTATTGTTATCCTTATATTTTTTCTATTCATGATTTTGAGCCAATAACAGGCCGTGTACACCAGCCTCCCCCGGTACATCAAACTTTTGAAGCACATAATTTTGTTGTATGTTCATTTGTACCCAGGCTGTATGATTATCACCCACAGGCAATTCCAGCACCTTACAACCACAGCAATATTGATAGTGATGAATTAATATATTATGTAGATGGGGATTTTATGAGCCGCAAAAATGTTACCAGGGGAATGATCACTTTACACCCAGGCGGCATTCCGCATGGGCCACACCCTGGCGCTGTAAATAAAAGTATTGGGGCAAAAGAAACAAAAGAACTGGCAGTAATGGTTGATACTTTTCACCCGTTACAATTAACAAAAGAAGCCTTGCAAATTGAAGACGAAAATTATGTTATGAGCTGGGCTGAATAGCAAAAGAGATAAAGAGTTTCAGAGATAAAGAGTTAATTTGATTAATTGTACTGGAATAAAAAAAGTAGATTT
>JBKJLG010000334.1:0-15181 GCA_046596995.1 Chitinophagaceae bacterium | reverse complement strand
CCAGTTCTTTTTCAAGCCTGTCGCGAAGATGCCTTGATGTAACAAACTTACCATCCCTTCCAAAGAAAGGTGAATTGTTGATACTGAACTGCATGTTCATGGTTGGTTCATCCACGCTGATAATGGGAAGCGCCTCAGGATTTTCAAAATCTGAAACGGTTTCTCCGATGTTAAATCCTTCTATACCAACGATCGCACATATATCTCCTGCTACAACTTCTGTTACTTTCTTTTTACCCAAGCCTTCAAAAATGTATAATTCTTTTACACGGCTTTTTTGCACACTGCCATCCAGCTTCATTAAAGAAATTGGCTGACTGTCTTTAATTATTCCTCTGGCAATTCTGCCTACGGCTATTCTTCCTAAAAAAGATGAATAATCTAAAGAAGTTATTTGTAACTGAAGATTGCCTTCAGTTACTTTTGGCGGTGGTACTTTTTCAAGTATTGTATCAAGCAGAGGAAAAATATTATCCGTTTCAGCAAGAGAAGTATTCATCCAGCCATTTTTACTGGAACCATAAATAGTGGGAAAGTCAAGCTGCTCTTCGGTTGCATCTAAATTAAAAAATAATTCAAAAACTGCATCATGCACTTCATCGGGGCGGCAATTTGGTTTATCAACTTTATTAATCACAACTATTGGCTTTAAATTTAATTGCAAAGCTTTTTGAAGTACAAAACGTGTTTGGGGCATTGGTCCTTCAAAAGCATCTACCAATAAAACCACACCGTCAGCCATTTTTAAAACTCTTTCCACTTCTCCGCCAAAATCGGCGTGACCAGGAGTGTCAATTACATTAATCTTAACGCCCTTGTACATTACAGAAATATTCTTACTGAAAATTGTAATGCCTCTTTCTCTTTCAAGATCATTGCTGTCCATTATGAGCTCACCTGTTTCCTGGTTATCTCTAAAAATATTTGTACTGTGCAATATTTTATCTACCAATGTTGTTTTGCCATGATCTACGTGTGCAATAATGGCGATGTTCCTGATTTCCATATAAATTTTTAAGAGGCAAATTAAAGTGTTGCCTGTTTTTTAGGTCGGCAAAGGTACGTTAATTACGCTGCAACACAAGCCAAAAACCAATCTTTAACAACCATAGCTTTATGCAACTATTAATACAATAATTGCTACTTATTACCGAAAAATATAATAATTAAAATGAATAAAAAATCTCTTCCTGAACTTTCTATTTGTATAGGTTTAGATGCTATTGGGTGTGCCAGTTATCTTTTGCCATTTCTTGGTGAATTTACTGATGTGGTATGGGCACCGGTTTCAGGTATAATCTTTTATAATTTGTTTGGTAAAAAACTGGGACTATTTGGTGGCGTATTTTCTTTTATAGAGGAACTGTTACCAGGGTTCGATATCATTCCCACCTTTACTATCGCCTGGTTTATGCGTAAAAGAGAAATGGAAAAACCAAACTTGAATTTAAAGGAACTAAAGATAATTAAGTAGATTATTTATAGTCATCTAACATTATAGAGTAAAGGTTTTACTCTTTGCCTTTAAGTAAAAATATCTGTGCTTTGGCACAGATATTTTAGAAAAATAAATTTATAATATTTACGCCAGTGTTGCTTCCATCGAAATATCTGTATTCAATAATTTAGAAACGGGGCAATTGATTTTTGCATTTTCAGCACATTCTACAAATTTCTCTTTATCAATACCAGGTATTTTTGCACTCACTGTTAAATGCGATTTTGTAATGGCACCGTCTGCTAAAGTAATTTCACAATTGGTTTCAATTTCATCCGCAGTAAAACCTGCTTCGCCCAATACAAAACTTAATTTCATTGTAAAACAGCCTGCATGTGCTGCTGCTATTAATTCTTCCGGGTTTGTGCCGGGTCCTTCTTCAAATCTTGATTTAAAAGAATACTGAATTTTATTTAAAACTGTACTTTGTGTGGTAAGGTTTCCTTTACCTTCTTTACCACTTCCCTGCCATACGGCGGTTGCTTTTCTACCCATGATTTTTATTTTTAAATGTTATTCCCTTTTTGGGATTATTTGAAATTAAGGTTCTACAAATGTTGGTTTAGTCTGCATTATGTTTTCAATCTTCTCTACAACCTCTGGTGTTAATTTGGGTAAAACATCCAAAGCTTTTAAATTATCAAGTAACTGTTCTTTTTTTGTTGCGCCTAAAATTGCTGTGGAAACATTCGGATTTTTTATACACCAGGCAATCGCTAAAGATGGTAAGCTTACACTGAGTTCATCAGCCAATATGGCAAGTGCTTTTACTTTATTTATTTTATCCTCCATCATCCATCTGTCCTTTAGCCAGTCAAAACCTTCCAGTGCAAGTCTGGAATCCGGCGGCAAGCCGTTATTATATTTACCCGTTAATAATCCAGAGGCCAAGGGACTCCAAATCGTTGTGCCCAAACCAACGGTATTAAAGATCATTAAAAATTCATTTTCAATTTTATTTCTTTCAAACAAATTGTATTGAGGCTGCTCCATTGTAGGCCCGATCAAATTGTATTGCTGAGCAACCCGGTGTGCTTCCATTATTTCCACGCCGCTCCATTCGCTGGTTCCCCAATATAGAATTTTCCCCTGTTGAATTAACGTATTCATTGCCCAAACAGTTTCTTCAATCGGTGTATTTTTATCAGCACGGTGACAAAAAAAGAGATCAAGATAATCTACCTGCATACGCAGTAGAGCCTCATGACAGGCTTCTATCAAATGTTTGCGGCTATTACCGGTTTGGTTGGGTTTATTATTTTTTCCGCGCCAGCCAAAAAATGCTTTTGATGAAACGGTGTAGGATGTTCTGTCCCAGTTTTTATTTTTTAAGACCCTACCCATCATTTTTTCGCTTTCGCCTAATGCATAAGCTTCTGCATTATCAAAAAAATTTATGCCGTTATCATAGGCTATACCCAATAACTCATCTGCAACGGTATCATCTATCTGCTTGCTGAATGTTACCCAACTGCCAAAGGATAGCAGACTTAATTGCAAACCTGATTTGCCCAATCTTCTATATTCCATTTTTTAATTTTAGAGTTTTTTACTACAACAAATTTAAACCCAAATATCGGCAGGACTTAATAAAAAGTTATTGTGGAAATTGAGAGGCAGGCATTCTTATAATACTGTTTGTAATATTTGTAAACAGCATATTTTTAAAATCCTGGCTTGATTGAAATCCGACTGCGTTAATAATTTGAGTTTTGGTTCTTACTTTAACCGGTTTATCTGTATAAAATTCACTGCCAACATGCGATCTATCCCAGTACAATTCTGTTGTGTACATAGTGTCGCCATTGCGGTTAAGTAATCTTACACTATCACGCAAAAAAACTTTGCTCTCTGTTTCCATATATCTTCCATAAAGTGCATCCAGGTTACTTTCTACCTGTAAGGCATCATCATAAAAATCCACATGTATTTTTTTTGGAAACTCCGTATAAGGAACAGTATCCTGGTAACGCAGCATAAGCGGCGCTGATACTTTTGCTTTTGTTTTAGCACCAACGCTGTAATAAATATTTATTTCTTTTGCTTCTTCCACACCAATTCTCTTTTTATTAAGGCTATTTATTTGTTCAGTTGTATTACCACAACTCCAAATAAAAAAACAGCCCAAAACAAGGGCTGCTAAAATATTTTTTTTATAAGAAAAAGAGAATTTCATTTTATCATTCTATCCTGTAAAGTTTAATTATACTTATATCTTCTAAACCAAACATCGCTTAAAGAAAAACCTACACTAACGCGGAAAATACTTTCCCGAAGATTGTTTTTATTATTGCCTCTGCTGCCATATTCCAACCCAACATTCATTACGGAATATTGTGTTTCATAAAAGCTTCTTTTTAATTTTAAAGGAAAGCCTGCACCAATGGTTAAGCCATATTGCGGAAGATTTTTATCTGCTGTTATATAATCGGGTCCGGCATAAAAGCCTGCCCGGTATTTTACATAATTCCAATAGCGTGAGGAAGAAGAGGTGTTACCAACAGGAAAATATTGAAAACCCGCTTTTACCTTCCACGTATTTTTCACAAAATCCTTTTGCCCGTAAAAGCGATAACTATCCCAGTTTGTAGTTTCAAAATCTACACCATATAATACATGTTCTTTTTCTACATTAAAGCCAATGGTGTAGGTTGCCGGCAATGTTACTTCTCCTGCTTGTCCGGTTTTGGTAAAAACGCTATCAAGCTTATCGGTGGCGCCGGAATTTATATTGTAAGAAAAAGTTTCACGAACAACATCTTGCGAAGCAGTATAACTTTTTTGCAGGTTGCCGTAAGCTCCTAAATTTAAGCGGCCGCCTTTTATTTTTACTGAATATTGTAAGCCTGCATTAAAAGATAAGCCCCCAAAACTTGTTTTGGTTTCTGAATTTGATTTTAAATAATTTACGGTGTCATTTATAAAAACCAGGCGGGTGCCGTAATTTTTATTTCCAAAAAGATAACCCACATTTAAACCAAAACTTAAATCTTTTATTTTAATTCCTGTACCAACGAATGCTTCCTGTATACCGCCGCTGCCTTCATAAAGAATTGCAACGCTGTCAATATTTGTAATGCGGCTAAATTTTGAAATTTTATAACCAACCTTACTAACCGGCTTCAATCCAAAATTTAAGCCCCAGCCATTATTTGTTTTTGCAGATTTGGCTGAGCTGAGTAAAGGCACTGCAACCTGCAGGTAAGAAATTATTGCGTTGTTGGCTTTAAATTTACTTTGGGGTTTGGTGCTTTTTAAAGTCCGTGAATCTACTTGTGCGCCAATATCAAGTGTTGTATAAAAAAGTTTTCCATAACTGGCAGGGTTAACAAAATTAATTGTTGAAAGATCGCTGTAAGCTGCAGAAATACCACCCATGCTTCGGTTTAAAATATTTCCCTGTGGCACTAAATTTCCTATACCGTAACGAGAGTAAGGAGAATTTTCCTGAGAAAAAGTAATGAAAGGCAGTGCAAAAAGCACAAGGGTAACAAACTTACGTTTTGGTATCATCATTATATTCACTAATTGCGTACAACCCTTTAAAAATCAACCCGGGGTCGGCAAATATCTTACTTTTAAGGTGCCGGACAAAATAAGGGGCATTACCCCCGGTTAAAAGCACGTTAAAATTATCGTATTGTTGGCTGTATTTTTTAATTATCCCGTCAATTTCGCTTACCATACCAAACAAAACCCCACTTAAAATATTTGTTTTGGTATCATAACCAATAACGGGGAAATTCCACATTACATCTTTTAGATCTGGTTGTATAAGGGGAAGCTTTGCGGTAAAAGTTTGTAGAGATTTAAAGCGCATTTCCATGCCTGGGGAAATGCTGCCACCTATGAATTGGTTAAATTTATTAATAAAATTATAGGTTATACAGGAGCCCAAACCTATTACAAGATTGTTTTTATCAGGATAAAACCTTACTGCTGCAGAAGCCAATGCTAACCTGTCTGCGCCAATCGTTTCAGGTTTGCCTACCGGTGAGGTAAAAGGCAATTTGGTTTGATAAGATAGGAGGTGAAACCTGCTTTTTTCAGCAAGAATTTTTTCAATATTGGGGTTGTGGTTAATTACAGAAGCAAGAATTGTTTTTAATGGCTGGTATTCTTTAATCAGATCATTGATGGTTTCATTGCTGTCGTTTTCCAGCACGATAATTTTGTGCACCGATGCATTTTTAAAAACTGCACATTTTAAAAGTGTATTACCAAAATCAAAACAAAGACTTATCACGGCGCCATTTGTGTTCAAGCTCTCTTGTGAAAAATCTTCATTTAATTCTTCTTTATCCATTTGTAAATTATAAGTTTAATCCCTGCAGGTTTTTAAAATGTCCGTTCAATTTTATTTTTTCTTTTAATGCTTCCATCTCGGCTACCACAGGTAAAACTTTTGATAAGTGGCGTTTTAAATACTCCTGCCTTTGCAATTCACTCATCAAACCAAGTAGTTCATACTCTTCCTCTAAAGCAAGACCGGCATGATGGGCCACATCGTAACTCCATAATTCATCCTCATCTTTAAACTTTTTCGAGATTTTTAATATTTTGTGCAATTCTTTAATAGCACTTATTACCCTTTGCATAAGCAGCCTGTTACCCCGCTCAACATTGTATGGATAGTTTACAATAGCGCCGCTATATAATTTATCAGGAATTTCATTTATTACTTCTAAAATTTTAAACACTTTTAAACCTTTGGTTCTAATATCCATCTCACCGTTATCATAAGCCTTATTGATCTCTGTAATTTCTACAAGGGTGCCCAATTCACTTATGGAATTATTAAGAACAACAGGAATACCAAAAGGCTTTTTTAAAGCTGCGTTTTCTGCAATTAATTGTTTGTATTTGGGTTCGTATATATGAAGATTTAAAATTTCACCGGGATATACAACAGTTGAAAGCGGAAAAATAGGAATAAAGTTGGTCATGATAAATATATACAATTGCTAAACTACGACTGAAAATTTGTTTGTTATTTTTAAAGAATTTATTTTGGAAAAAAAATCGCATCTGATAAGCGCTGTTATCATCACAAAAAATGGAGAAAGAACTATTAAAAACTGTATTAAGGCTGCAAAAAAAGCTGCCGATGAAATAATTGTTGTTGATGCGTTTTCAACAGATAATACTGTAAATATTTGCAAAAGCCTTGAAGCTACGGTGCATCAGCTACAATGGAATGGCTATGGCGCACAAAAAAATTTGGGCAATGCATTAGCTTCCCACAACTTTATACTTTCGCTTGATGATGACGAAGAACTTACTGACCAAGCTATAGCTTGTATAAATCAATTAAAACTTAAAGGACTAGAAGGGATCTATCGCCTGCATAGAAAGAATAATTATTTTGGAAGATTTACCAGGCATGGGTTGGGAAATCCTGAATGTGTTACACGCCTGTTTGATAAAAGACTTGCGAAATGGAACAATACGATAGTTCATGAAAAATTAATAATTCCTATAGGAGAAAAAGTAACTTTAATTAACGGAAGTATAAACCATTTTTCATATTTTTCAATTGAACAATATATTAATAAGGCAAATTTATACACCAACTTAAGTTCTAAAAATTTGTTTTTAAAAAGAAAGAAATACAATATTTTAAAGCTTGTTTATTCTCCGTTGTTTGTTTTTTTTAAATCATACATATTAAAAAGAGGTTTTATGGATGGCAGCCTTGGTTTTGGAGTTGCAGTGCTTCATTCATATACTGATTTCTTAAAATATGCAAAACTTAGAGAGTTATACAAAAATGAAAGGAAATTATAAAAACCGCTGTTGAAATTAAAACTAAAATATATTGCCATAAGCCGTACAGATAGTATCGGTGATGTTGTGCTCACGCTGCCCATGGCAAAAGTTTTAAAAGACAATTTTCCTGAAACAAAAATTGGATTTATTGGAAAAGATTACACAAAAGATGTTATTGATGCCTGCAAATACATAGATAATTTTATTGATGTAAAAGATTTTTTGAACGATACAATTAAAACAGATCTGCCGGATGCTATCATTCATGTATTTCCGGTAAAAACTATTGCGGTAAAAGCTAAAGAGCTAAAGATTAAATTACGTGTTGGAACTACAAACCGTTTTTATCACTGGTTTACGTGCAATAAATTAATTAAGCTTGGCAGAAAAAATTCCCTGTTGCATGAGGCCCAACTGAACCTTGAATTATTAAAAGCGTTTGACATTAAAACCCATTTTTCTCTTGATGAAATAGGAAAATCATTTGGGCTGCAAAAGATAAAACCTTTACAACCCCATTTTTTATCACTGATAAAAAAAGATAAATACAATCTCATTCTTCATCCAAAATCTCAGGGTAGTGCCAGGGAATGGGGATTGCCCAATTTTATTACATTAATAAATAGTCTTGATGCAGAGCGCTACAATATTTTAATTTCGGGAACAAAAAAAGAAAGAATATTGTTGCAGCCATTGTTTGATGATGTTGCAGATAAAGTAACCGATACAACAGGCTTAATGAACTTACAGGAATTTATTGCTTTTATTGCAAATTGCGATGGGCTGGTTGCTAACAGCACCGGGCCTTTACACATTGCTGCTACCTTGGGTAAAAATGCATTTGGTATTTATCCACCTATTCGGCCTATGCACCCCGGTAGATGGAAACCTTTAGGATCAAAAACAAAAGTCTTTGTATTAAATAAAGAGTGTAATGATTGCAGAGAAGAAAATACATTTTGCCATTGCATGCAGCAAGTTTCTCCCATGCTAATAAAAAAAGAACTGGATAATATTAATCAATAATTTCACCGGATGATTGATTGGCCGCAACAATATAATTTAATGCAGAATGGCGATGTAAAAGCACTTGCCCGCATTATATCACTTGTAGAAAATGAAGCTGAGGGTTATGAAAATTTTATGCAATCACTTCCCGAAAATTCATCTACAAAAATTATTGGCATTACCGGACCGCCAGGTGCAGGCAAAAGCACATTAACGGATGCATTGATCAGCGAACTAATCAGAGATAATAAAAAAATAGCAGTATTATGTATTGATCCGTCTTCGCCTTTTAATTTTGGCTCATTGCTGGGCGACAGGATAAGAATGAGCGACTGGTATAATAACCCGAATGTTTTTATACGTTCGCTGGCAACAAGAGGATCGCTTGGAGGATTGAACCCAAAAATTATTGAAATAACGGATGTGATGAAAGCTGCCGGCTACGATTTTATAATAATAGAAACAGTTGGCGTTGGGCAAAGTGAAATTGAAATTGCCGGACTGGCTGATGTAACCGTGGTGGTACTGGTGCCCGAAGGTGGCGATGTGATACAAACCATGAAAGCAGGACTGATGGAGATTGCAGACATTTTTGTGGTTAACAAAAGCGACAGACCTGATGCTGAAATATTTATTAATAATTTAAAAATGATGCTTGCCCCTGCATTTAATAAAGCAGAAAAAATACCCATTGTAAAAACCATTGCTTCAGAAAAAAAAGGTATTGAAGAATTAAGAGAAAAAATAATGGACTGTAATAATGATAATGCAGAAAAAAAATTAAGACTTCTTTCAGAAAAAGCTTTTCATCTTATACAAAATAAAAAAATGAAAGGTGTAAATAAAGAAGAATTGTACAGGCAATTAAAACAGCAGCCAAATGTGTATCAATTAATAGAAAAATACTAACGCTTAGTTTAAACATCTTTTCCCTTCCACCAGCGGTAGCCCACAAAACCTGCAATGGCAAAGGGTGCCAGCATTAAATAAATAATGGCTGAATTAAAGCCTTTGGCCGGTTTTTCACCCATTTGCAAAGTTGTTTTAGCACATATAGAGCATTGCGCCTTTGTGGTTTGCGCTGCAAAAAAGCTTAGAGTAATAAAAAGAAAAAATATAAAGAGGTTCTTTTTCATTTTCTGAATTGCAAATTTACAACACCTGCCCTTAACAATAAAACTAAGATATATTAACCCTCAACCTGGTAGCCGATGGGTTTAAAAGAAAAGTTGTTGCTCATGCCTGCTGAGCAGGAAGTCAGGCCAACTATTAAATCCATTTTAGCGTGGATAACAATATGATCACCCGCTTTGCTTAAGGGTGGCAAAACAGAAACTTTACCGGTCTCATTATCTACCGGCACATTCATAAAAATATTAAAACAGGTTGGTATATTATCAGGAGCAATGCCATATTCTTTAAGTGCTTCGCACAAATTCCCAAAGCAACCCCGGTGTGGCTCAGCATGTCCATAAATAATTCTGAACATTTCTGCGCTGCATGGCGTTAACAAAAAATCATGTTTACCCACTGTATCTTCAGCCATTTCAAACATAACATTGCTGCGGTTTGAATAAAATAAATTCCCTTTGGTTAAATAAATTGTTTCAGCATAATCAATGGTTCTGCCCGAGGAAAGATATTCAGAATTATCAGCAAGATTATAGCAGATAAGGTCAGAAACTTGTTCCCCTTCAATATCAATAATTTTTAAGCGCTGATCTTTTTTTAAAATAAATGCTACGCCACTGCGTGGAGGAATTATATTCATAGTGCATGCGTAATTTTTAAAGGACATTTCCAGTCTGCATCATATTTTCTGCCGCTATATTGAAACACTTCCGACGCTTCCCCAAAATCCTGCAACATAGGATTTATTGAACCTGAAAAAACAACATCACGTTTTCTTACCGTATTTTTCATCACATTATATTTGGCGGTTTCTTTCAATTTTTCAAATTGTGCATGCGGATTAAAAACCAAAGCAGGGGAAGTAAATCGCCTGGTCAGTCTGCTGCTTTTTGGGTGAAGCCCGATAACATAAAATGCTTCTTCTTTTATGCTAAAACTAAATTTACAAGATAAAGGATCAGCATCAACCCGTTTATCAAAACCAAAATTTTTGGCATCTAAAATTTCTAATGCCTGTAAACGTTGCCATAATAAGGTATCAAACATTAGTTCATTATGTATTTGCGGTCCGGTAAATAAAATGGCAGCACTGTGATAAAAATCTTTTGAAGAGCGGTAGTCATCCACAAAATTGTATAAAAAATCAAGAATAGCATGGTCATCTTTTGGGCATGCCATGTTACCTGCAACAAGGCATTCAATATTTTCTTTTGCCATGGCAGCTTTTGCGGCAATACACGGAAATTCTTTGGCGTCAATAAAAGATAAATATTCCTCAACAAGGAGAGCGTTAACAGTTTGGGCAATTTTTGCTGACATACAGTATGCAACAAACTAAAAATTGTGCCGCAATAAAATGCTCTGTAAAAGTTATTAGCTATAGTTCAGTTTCGGCATCAATCTTCTTAAGCAGGTTATATTCTTTTCTTGCCGCTTTTAAAAATTTCAAGCCTTTTAAAAACCTCCAGTAAGGTATGCCATGGCGTGCATTGTATTTTGAAATTTGATACAATATCTTCCAGTGGTGAAGAAATATTGCCTGCGCCTGCAATAATGTATTGCCGTTGCCATAAGCGTGGTGAGGTTCTGCGCCACTGCCGTTATATTCTAAGATGGAATAATTTTTCCCCTGTTTTAAATTTTCAACAGAGGTGCATTTAATATCGTATCGTCCATAATAAAATTGCTTTGTATAATGACTAAGCTCATCAAAAACTTTTAATAACTGCTCATCAATTTCATGCTTAAGGCTTACCATTTTACCGCCCCGGCTTAAGTTTAAAGCAAGCGATAAAATATAAATTTCTCCCTTCGGAATAATGTCATTTAATTTATGCTCGTGTTTGGCTTTCATTTCTTCCAGCCTGAATTGAACACGATCATAATTTTGAATAAGCTGCCATAGGGTTGATGTTCCATCACCCCCGACTTCTAAAAATTCTTTTTTGAGAAAGCCGGTTATCGTACCTTTTTGCTGGTTTGGAAAGCGATAATAAAAAACACTTACTTCCAACGGATAGGTTATTAGTTTTTGAATAATATATTGCGAAGGCATTTTTGCATGATACATTTTAAGCTGATTTGCGTTATCAATTTTGCGGAACATAAAACCCATCGTACCAACATCCGGCTTAACGGCAAATGGATATGTAAAATCATTTTTACCTATTTCTATCTCAACCTCCTCAAATGGTAAAGACTGAGATATATAAATACTTTCAGGATAAGTGCCGGGAGGCAATTGATCGTACATTTCTTTTTTGCCCTCACCTTCAAAGCCGCCAAAAGTTAAAGAAGGATTGGAAGGTGTAAAAAACCATAGTGAGCCAGAGCGTAAACAATACCACAGCCATGCAGGTATCAGCGGAATATATTTTACCCGGTAAGGCCAGGTTTCCCAATGGGTAATGCGGTACCAGGATTTTTTAATGTTCATTTGCTCAAAATTAGCAGAACACAGCTACCCATATTTAATATTTTTTAAAAATTTAATTATCAGGCAAGAATAAGTGCGTAAAGGTGATTATAATACGAGGTAGTTATTCGCCTTATGGATAGTGTATTAAGCTGCTAGGTATTCTTACTACTAAATCTGTGGATTTACTTAAAATT
The DNA here is from genome assembly GCA_046596995.1 of Chitinophagaceae bacterium. Taxonomy (GTDB): domain Bacteria; phylum Bacteroidota; class Bacteroidia; order Chitinophagales; family Chitinophagaceae; genus Ginsengibacter. The sequence continues at coordinate 3,162 of JBKJLG010000334.1, read as the reverse complement.
TGGTTTTGATCCTATGTAAGGCAATAAAAAATTATAAAAAACGCTTATATACCTATCCAATTGATCCTTTGATTTCTTAACCCTGAAAAACCGCATATATGCTAAGCCTTATCCGTTTACCAATAGCCTTTTTATTTGGTTTTCCTGCACTGCTAAATTTTTCATCATTTATTACAGAGAATAAATCACCTCTGATTTCACCTAAAGTTATTTACAGCGATTCATCAAACTACAGCACAAAAGCAATTGAAAAAAACGAAGCCACAGATATTTATTCAAAACTTGATCTTGCAGAAAAAGGTTTATCCAAAACTGTATTTGAATTTTGTTTAAAAGGATACCAGAAGCTTTTGCAAAAAAAACTTATACGTAATAAAAATATTATTACAATAATAGATTTTAGTAAAACATCTGATAAAAAAAGACTCTACGTTATAGATTTAAAGCGCAATAAAGTTTTGTATAATTCTCTTGTGGCACACGGCCGCAATTCGGGTTTGGAGTCTGCTACAGACTTTTCCAATGAAACAGATTCACACAAAAGCAGTCTGGGGTTTTATATAACCATGAACACATATTCCGGTGAGCACGGCTATGCTTTAAAATTAAAAGGTTGCGAAAAAGGGTTTAACAGCAATGCCTTTTCTAGAGCAATCGTAATGCATGGCAGCGAATATGTGAATGATGAATTTGTAAGGAGCAATGGATTTTTAGGAAGAAGCTGGGGATGCCCTGCACTGCCCGAAAAAGTAAATAAAAAAATTATTGATGCTATAAAAAACGGCAGTTGTCTTTTTGTATATCATTCATCTCAAAAATATTTAAATAACTCCACACTACTACGCGGATAATAACAATAGACAGGAATAATGAATTAAAGATTTTTTGTTAGGCACAACCGGAGAACACCTAAACCCTGATTTTTTATCGGGGTTTTTCATAAAATAAAAGCTGCACTGATAAACTGGCAAATACAACCAACCAGTAAACCAGAATAAATTTCTTTTTCTGAATGATCACTGATGATTAAGCGTGAAGTGCAAACTATACCTGTTATCAAAACAAAAAAGATAAAAGGAATAGTAAACGGCTGTGGATTGTTGCTTTGCAGAACAACCAGCATTAAGCCCAACATGCCGCCACAACCCATTGCATGCATGCTAATTTTAAAATAAATGTTAGCCAGCAAGCCGGCAGATGATGTAAGAAAAACACCTAACACAAATGAAGTAAATATGCCGGGAACTCCCTGCTGATTGCGAAAAACCAAATACATCCAAAAGAAAAAAATGCCTGATGCTATGTAAGGTATAATCCTGTCTTTACTGGTTTTTAAATAAAAGGAATCTATAAATCCAACTGCCTTTAAAAGCAATACAGTTATCAGTGGAAAAAAAACCATGTTAAGCGCCACCCTTATTAAAACCCAAACCTTTTCAGTATTATTTATGCCTGCTAAAAAACCGTGGTTTATAAAAACCAGGTAATACATAACATATAAAGGAATAAAAACCGGGTGAAATAAATAAGAAAAAAATTGTGCAAAAAACTTAACAACAATATTATGTTGAACAAATTTTTGATCAGGCATATCAACAGAGATGTTCATAAATTACAATTCTTTACGCAGCCTGGCTACAGGAATGTTAAGTTGTTCCCTGTATTTAGCCACCGGTCTCCGGGCAATGTTGTAACCTTTCTCCTGCAAAAGATCTGTCAGCTTTTCATCACTTAAAGGATGTTTTTTGCTTTCAGCCTCAATAAGGTTACTCAATATTTTTTTTACTTCCCTTGTGCTAACTTCTTCCCCGCTATCGGTAACAAGGCTTTCGCTAAAGAAAAATTTAAGGCGGTAAGTTCCAAATTCTGTTTGCACAAATTTACTGTTGGCTACACGGCTTACGGTAGAAATATCCAGCCCGGTTCTTTCCGCAATATCTTTTAAAATCATCGGCCGCATTTCAGTTTCGTCGCCTGTTAAAAAAAACTCTCTCTGGTAATTCATTATGGTTTCCATGGTGCTTAGCAGGGTGTGCTGCCTTTGCTTAATTGCATCAATAAACCATTTTGCTGAGTCAATTTTTTGCTTGATAAAAAGCACTGCTTCTTTTTGGCGCTTATCTTTTTTAGCACCACGGTCATAATCTTTTAGCATATCCCTGTACCCTTCACTTATTCGCAGGTCAGGAGCATTTTTTGAATTTAGAGAAAGCTCAAGTTTGCCTATATTGTTTACCACAAAAAAATCAGGTATCACATAATTCTCCATTTTGTTGGTATCGCCAACATGACCGCCGGGCTTGGGGTTCAGCTTAATTATCTGGTTAATAACTTCTTTTATCTGCTCATCGTTTAAACCAAGGCCACGCTGTATTTTTTCGTAATGTTTTTTTGTAAACTCCTCAAAGTATTTATCTAAAACTTTAATAGCCATTTCTACAGATCTGCCTTCTGTGGCTTTACGGTACAGTTGCAACAAGAGACATTCCCGTAAATCACGTGCAGCTACACCGGGAGGATCAAACTGCTGAATTTTTTGTATCAGTACTTCAATTTCCTGCTCGGAAATATCAATGTTTTGGCGAAATGCCAGATCATCTGCAATGGCCGATAATTCTCTTCTCAAATATCCATCATCATCAATGCTGCCAACAATTTGTTCTGCAACTTTTTGCTGCACTTCATCAAGGTCAAGCATTCTTAATTGCCCAATCAATACTTCATGAAAGGAGGTTTCTACCCGATGAGGTATGGTTTTGTTCTCATCCTGGTCAGGATAATTATCATCCCGCAGTTTATAATCGCCTATATCATCATCTCCATCATTTACATATTCACTGATGTCAATATTGCCGTATTCATCTTCGCTGCCATCTTTATCATATTCATCATCTGTATTTTCATATTCATCCTTTGCTTCTTCAAAACCATCCTCATGTCCGTCTTCGCCGGTTTCCAGGGCAGGATTTTCTTCTAATTCTTCTTTTATTCTTTCTTCCAGATGAACAGTAGGCACCTGCAAAAGCTTCATCAGCTGAATTTGCTGGGGAGATAATTTTTGTAGTAATTTTTGCTGTAAGTTTTGGCTTAAAGACATCGCTTAAAAAAATCTAACCTTAGTGATAAAGCGTAAATTTACATACAGAAAATCAATACTATGTT
>JBKJLG010000066.1:0-13904 GCA_046596995.1 Chitinophagaceae bacterium | reverse complement strand
AATTTTCCAAATTCATTTTTACGTCCGGCAATGGCTGCAATTTTTGTAGTACCAATGTCCAGACCGACAATAATGGGTTGTTCGCTGTTCATAGTTGTATGTTGTTTAGTTGTGTGTAAAGCTTCACCCTTAATCACTCTCCACCTCATCCGCCCTTTGGGCACCTTCTCCTAAAGGAGAAGGAAAGCGGATGTAGTTTTAGAGAGTGAGATGGGGCATTTTTTTCTTATTAAAATTTTTGTTTTTTACAATTCATATTTAAATGTTCAACATTTTTTGCGCTTCCAAGTCTCCTTTTAGATAGATTTAGAGGCTTTTTAGTATTCATTTTTTGATGGCATCACTGCCTTCGGTTTTGATTTTATTGTTATTTTATTATTTAAGTTTGTTGTAATAGTTTTTTTCTGCGGATTTGGATTTGGTCTTTCTAAGGATTGGGATGAGTTTACCGGTGTTTTAACTTTAAGCGTTGCCTTGTTGTTAGCTTTAGGCATTAGTGTGATGGTTTTTACAGCAGGAGATACGGATTTTATTGGGGGTTGCAGATTGTTTTTTGGCTGCGAAAAAATACTTTTTTCAGGTACATTATTGGCAGGCTTTTCAAAGGATGTTTGTTCACCTGGTAAATCTTCTGTTGGGGTGGAAACAGGAATACTATTATCATCGGGCATTTGTACCAACTGGATATTATTTATGCTGTCGCTTGTTTGTTTTAATGCATTAGCAATCATTGTCTGCATAATTTGTTTTGCCCGTAATGAATCTTCTATAATATCCTGCTCACCTCTTTTTACCGCAACCACCTGGTTTTTATATTGAACATTAATTTTGGAATATTTATTCCAGCCAACTTTTGTTTGAACCTGTTTGTAAAATGTAAGCAGGTTATCAAATTTTTGCTGATAGTTTTCAGCGGAGCCAAAAACAATTATTTGATTACCTACTTTTGGTATCATCTCAAAAGTTGCAGCATTTGTTATATCTACCTGTTCAATCTGCGCCATCCAAAAAGGATCTTTAAGAATATAGGTACTGATATTTTTTATATCATTCAACAGGGCGCTATCCTGTTTTAACAACCAATCATTTTCTGCGGGAAAGCCAGTGAATACTGGCACTCTTGCAGAAAATTTATCACTTAATGGCAAACGCATTAACGAGCTGTCGATATAAAAAGAAACAGTACCACTTTTTGTAAACACTCTTGCCACGGGTTCCCTTTCTAAAATATCCACCTGCAACACCTCATTATTATCAAAAAATAATTCAGCTTTTTTAATCCATTTATTTTGCTGCAAACCAGTTTCCAGTTGTGAAAGGTTTAGTTCTGCTATTGCTCTACCTTCCGGCTTTCCGTTATTTATCTTTTCAATAATTTCTTTTACCTCTTTTTTATCTATAAATAAATTATTCTGCACGCCCCGTATGGTTATCTCTAAACCTTTACAGCTCATACTATTTTTTTTGGTTATGGCAGCGCCGAGTAATATAACAGTACCTAAGCCCAGCAAGGCCCACAGCACATTGCCGAAAATTCTTTTAGGATTATATTTATTCTTTTGCTGCATCAATTCTGCTGATCTTTTAAAATAATTTGTTTAATAGGCTCTACAAGTTTATCAATGTCGCCGGCGCCAGCTGTAATAAACAAAGCCTGTAGGTCATCTTTATAAAAATCTTTCTTATTCAAATAATCAATTACCTCTCCACTTGTTTTAATACTTTTATTTTCGCTCTTCATTTCATTTAAAATGAGTTCACTGGTAACTCCTTCCATGGGTAATTCTCTTGCAGGATAAATAGGTAAAAGAATTACCTCATGCGCCAGATCCAGCACTTCGGCAAATTCTTTTGCAAAATCTTTTGTTCGAGAAAAAAGGTGCGGCTGGAATATAATAATGCATCTCCTATCGCTAAATAATGCTTTTGCTCCTGTTATCAAAGCTTTTAGTTCTTCGGGATGATGTGCATAATCATCAACAAAAACTACTCTCTCATTTTTAATAATATATTCAAATCTTCTTCTTACTCCTTTGAAAGCTTCAATGGCATCTTTTATTTTTTGCGGTTCAATTTTTAAATATTGTGCAATAGCAATTGCAGCAACTGAGTTTTCTACATTGTGCATGCCGCCCATGTTTAATACAATATTATCCAGCATCGAATCGGGCATCATAACATCAAATTGATAGCTGCCCTGATGCATGGTAATATTTGCTGCATATACATCGGCTGCGTTATTTTGCAAACTATACCGCAAATGCTTATCTGCTTTTAATTCTTTATCTTTTTGTAAGCCAAATTTGCTTAACAATAGTCCGCCGGTTTTAATCTTTGAAGAAAATTCTACAAATGCATTTTGCATATTTTCTTCCGTACCATAAATATCAAGGTGATCAGCATCCATTGCAGAAATCATGGCAACATCAGGCTGGAGTTTTAAAAAGCTGCGATCGTATTCATCAGCTTCAACAACACAGACATTATTTTCACTCGACCAAAAATTTGTGTTGTAATTGGTAGCAACCCCACCCAAAAAAGCATTGCATCCATAACCAGTATGGCGCAGGATATGTGCTATCATAGCGCTGATTGTGGTTTTGCCATGTGTGCCCGCAACGCAAATATTATAGGTGGCGCTTGTTATTGCCTGTAATACATCGCTGCGTTTTGCCAACTGATAATTATTTTGCTTATAATAATTTAGCTGTGCATGGCTTGTAGGAATTGCAGGTGTATAAATGATGAGATCAGCATTTTTGTCCAACAATTCAGCCTTGTCCTCATAATTAATTTGCATGCCTTCGTTTGACAGGGCGGCAGTTAAGGTCGTTTCAGATTTATCGTATCCACTTACAAAAATATTTTTGCTTAAAAAATATCTTGCAAGCGCACTCATGCCAATGCCTCCTATGCCAATAAAATAAACCCGTGATATGTTTTTAATATCAATCATTCAATCGCTTTCAAAATTTCTTCGGCAATTATTTCATCTGCGTTTGTGTTGCCTAGTTTTATTATATTTTGTTTTAAATTATTTGCTTTTTCATCATCGTTTATCAAATCAAGTATTGCAGAAATTAATTTGTGATTCACTTCATTATCATTTATCATTACGGCTGCATGCTTGGCCACCAATGCTTTTGCGTTTGCAGTTTGATGATCCTCAGCCGCATGTGGATAGGGTACAAAAATTACAGGCTTGCCTACTACACACAATTCAGCAATTGCCATAGCGCCGGCCCGTGATACCACTATATCTGCGGCAGCATAAGCATATTGCATATCATTGATGAAAGCATTCGTCCAGATATTATTTCTTTCTTCTTCTGCCTGTGAGGCTTTAGGTGCATATAATTTCCCTGTTTGCCAAATGAGTTGCAGGTTGTTATCTGCAAAAAAATCAAGGTTGTTTTCAATAACTGTATTAATGCTTTTGGCACCGAGGCTACCGCCAACAACAAAAATTGTTTTGATTCCTTCTTTAAATCCAAAAAAATCCAGCGCTTCTTTTTTTGAAATCTTATTTTCAGAAAATATATTTCTTACCGGGTTGCCAGTCATCAATATTTTTTCGGTTGGAAAGAATTTTTCCATGCCATAAGAGGCTACAAATATTTTATTAGCTCTTTTACCCAGTATATTATTGCTTTTGCCGGCAAAAGAATTGCTTTCATGAATAAATGTGGGAATACCTTTTGTTTGTGCCAATCTTAATACAGGAAAGCTGGAATAGCCACCGACACCCACCACTGCATCGGGCTTAAATTCTTTTAAAATATTTTGTACCTGAGAAAAACTTTTTGCAAGCTTAAAGGGTAATAAGATATTTTTTAAAAGAGAACTCCTGTTGTAACCTGCAATGTATAAGCCTACAATTTTATATCCCGCCTGCGGAATTTTTTCCATTTCCATTTTACCTTTTGCACCCACAAATAAGATTTCGACATCGGGCTGATGCTTTTTTAATGCATTGGCAATGGCTATTGCCGGAAAAATATGGCCGCCTGTACCACCACCTGCTATAATAATGCGCCTGCCCATACCTTTTGTTAAGGATGCATTTTTTAATGATGATATGTATGCAGCGTTAGTCATTATTATTCCTGCTCTTTATTTTTATTTTCAATTGTTGCTAAAACATTTTCTCCTTCTGCCTGCTCAACATTGCGTGCTACACTTAATATGATGCCTATGGCAAAACAAGTAAACCACAAACTGCTGCCACCCATACTAACCAATGGAAGCGTAACACCGGTTGTAGGGAAAAGATTTACGTTTACGGCCATATTTACCAAAGCCTGAATAACAAGCGTAAAGCTTAAAGCCACAGCCAAAAAAGCACCGAATGCATAAGGGCATTTTTGAAAAAGTCTTATACTCCTGAATAAAAAAAGCATGTAAATAAATAATATTACTGCGCCTCCAAACAACCCGTACTCTTCGATTATAATGGCGTAAATAAAATCACTATAAGGGTGTGGAAGAAAATTACGCTGCTCACTTTTCCCCGGACCTTTACCGAACCAACTTCCCTGAGCTATTGCAATTTTGGCCTGTTGCACCTGGTATGACGCTTCAGTTTTATCTGCATACATAAAATCCTGTACACGCTTTATCCATGTTGGCATTCTGCCGATTGATAATACCGATGGTAATTCTTTTGTTTTGTTTTCCTCTTTATTATAATAATTTTTTGAAACCACAATTAAAAAAATAACAGGCAACAATGCTGTGCCCATAACCAATAAAATATGTTTTGTACTTACCCTGCCCATAAACATTAGCATAAGGCTTGTACCACCCACCAATACTGCGGTTGAAAGATTGGCTGGTGCAATGAGTAAACATATAATAATAACCGGCACAATTAGAGGGAGAAATCCTTTTTTAAAATTTTTAATTACGTTTTGCTTGCGGCTAAGCTGCTTACTTATATACATGAACAGCGCCAGCTTAGCCAGGTCAGAGGTTTGAAAGGTCATGTTGATTACAGGTAATTTTATCCACCTGTTTGCATCATTAATGCTGCTTCCAAATTTTAAAGTGTAAAATAAGAGTGGGATCGATAATAAGAATAAAATCGTTGCCACTCTGGAATATATGGTGTAGTTCACTCTGTGTGCAAAATATATAATGAGTACCCCAAGCCCTATAAAAGCAACCTGCTTAAATAAATAACTTTGGGTACTCTTATTCATTTTAAATGCCAGTGAGCCAATGCTGCTGTACACCACTAAAATACTTACAAGACTAAGCACAATAACAATTGCCCAAATAACTTTATCGCCTTTGGTACGGTTAAATAAATTCCCTTTCATTGAATCGAATGAAGAAAATTTGCTTGTTGCTATTTGTTGTGTTTCACTCATAGCCTCACCCTCGTTCCATCTCCGTCAGAGAGGGAGGTCGAGCTTTTGTTTAAATTTGAAAAAGGTTTTTTAAATCTCATCATTACTTATTTATCAGCTACAAATCTTTTACAGCTTCTTTAAATTGTTTTCCCCTGTCTTCATAATTTTTAAAAAGATCAAAACTTGCACAAGCCGGAGAAAGTAAGATCACATCTCCTTTGTTGGCAAAATGAAAAGCAGCTGACACTGCATCTTTTGCATTGTTTGTATTTACAATTAATTCTACTTCGTGGCCAAAAGCTTCATGAATTTTTCGGTTATCAACTCCCATGCAAACAATTGCTTTTACTTTTTCTTTCACCAGTTCTTTTATCAGCGAATAGTCATTGCCTTTATCAATACCACCTAATATTAAAATGGTTGGCTGTGTCATACTCTCCAGCGCATACCATGTGCTGTTAACATTGGTGGCTTTACTATCGTTGATAAACTCTACACCTTTAATAGTTGCTACCGGTTCCATCCGATGCTCCAGGCTTTGAAAAGTTTGTACAGCTTCCCGTATTTTTTCTTTTCGTATATCCATTACTCTGCCCGAAAGGCCTGCTGCCATAGTATTGTATTGATTGTGTTTTCCTTTTATAGCAAAATCTTCAACGTTCATTGTTACTTCTTCCTGCTTCCACTTTAGATGCATTTTAGCATCTGATATGTAAGCGCCCTGTGGTAATGTTTTACTCATGGTAAATGGTAATGGGTTAGATCTGATTAAAAAATTATTAATGTTTTTCATGGTTATTTCATCATCCAGAGAATATATAAATACATCATCCGGAGTTTGATTTTCTGTTATCCTGAATTTGCTGCTGATATAATTTTGAATATTGTAGTCATACCTGTCTAAATGATCTTCTGTTATGTTGGTTAATATTGCTATGTTGGGTCTAAAAGTTTTTATATCATCCAGTTGAAAAGAACTTATTTCAATTATGTACAAATCTTTTGGCTCCTCGGCAATTTGCCGGGCGAATGAATAACCAATGTTGCCCACCAAAGCACAATTCAATTCTGCCGTTTGGCAGATGTGATGCACCATGGTTGCTGTTGTTGTTTTTCCATTGCTGCCCGTTATTGCAATAATTTTGCTTTCCCCTTTAAAGCCATAAGCAAACTCTATTTCACTTATCACTTCAATCCCCTTTTCCCTTATTTTTTTTATCAATTGATTTTTTTCAGGGATGCCGGGGCTTTTCATAATTACATCTGCATTAAAAATTTTCTCTTCTGTATGCATTTGCTCTTCAAACTCAATATTATTATCCCGCAATTCAGCTTTATACAAAGAACTTATACCGCCACTATCACTTACAAATACATTGTACCCTTTTTGCTTTGCCAGCAAAGCCGCACCTACACCGCTTTCAGCCCCACCAAGGATCACAATTCTTTTTGGCATTTTTGTTTCTGCTTGTTAAAATAAAATGGCTCTTCACTGGTATAAAATTTAACGGGTTGGTTATTTTTCACTGGATTTGGAATTCGATGTTCTTCTACAAGCTTTATTCACAGGATGAGATCTTATAACCTAATGGTCTTTCAAATCAAAATATTTTTTACTACCTAAGTTTTAATGTTACCACTGCCGTTACTACACTTAAAATTGTTATTACCCAAAACCTTACTGCTATTTTACTTTCATGATATCCTCTTTTTTGATAATGATGATGTAAAGGGCTCATTAAAAAAACCCGCCTGCCTTCTCCATATTTCATTTTGGTGTATTTGAAATATCCTATCTGTATCATCACGCTTAAATTTTCTATTAAAAACACAAAACAAAAAATAGGTATAAGTAATTCTTTACGCACAATAATTGCAAGCGATGCTATTATGCCACCAAGGGCAAGGCTGCCTGTATCACCCATAAAAACCTGTGCCGGGTAGGCATTGTACCATAAAAACCCAACGCATGCACCTACAAAAGCAGCCACAAAAATTGAGAGTTCGCTAAGGTTTGGGATGTACATAATATTTAAATACTCAGCAATGCGAACATCGCCACTTACAAAAATGAAAACACCTAAACACAAACCAATTATGGCACTCACACCTGTTGCCAAACCATCTAACCCATCAGTAATATTTGCGCCGTTTGAAACTGCTGTAACAATAAATATTACCACCAGTATGTAAAGAATGTAAGTATAGTTTTCCCAGCTTTTAGGCAACAGTTTTGCGTAATTAAATTCATGTGTTTTCACAAATGGAATTGTTGTAATGGGTGTTTTCACTGTTACAAATCGATGAATAACTCCATCTGTAATTACGGTATCCACTTTCAATTGTTTTTCTCCACGCTGTAATTTCCAGATGGAATCTGATGCAGTATTTACTATTTCTCTTTTTACCACAACGCTTTGGTTAAAATAAAGTGTTGCACCGATTATTATGCCCAGCATTACCTGACCAAAAATTTTGAATTTACCTGCCAGCCCATCCGCATCAGTTTTTTTATAACTGATGCCTTTTTCTTTTGCAATACGCTTTGCACGCATTTTAAAATAATCATCAATAAACCCTATAACGCCCAGCCAAACTGTACTTAAGAGCATAAGCCTTATGTACACTTTATCTAAATTTGCCAACAATAATGTTGGTATTAAAATAGAAAGCAATATGATGATGCCTCCCATTGTTGGCGTTTCTTTCTTCTCTTTTTCTCCATCCAACCCCAACTCACGAACAGATTCCCCAATTTGCTTTTTAGTTAAATAATTGATCAATCTTTTACCAAACACTGTTGCAATTACAAGAGACAGAATAACAGCCAGCAGTATTCGAAAACTGGTAAACTGGAACAGCCCGCTACCCGGGAACTTTATTCCGTTTTTTGTCATCCAACCAAATAAGTGATACAACATTTAAAAAATCTATTTATCCAGTAATTCAAACATTTCTTTTAATATAGCTTTATCATCAAAAGCATACTTAACTCCTTTTACTTCCTGATATTTTTCATGCCCTTTGCCTGCCACCAAAACAATATCTTCTCTTTTAGAAAAACTCACTGCGGTTTTTATTGCTTCTTTTCTGTCAGCAATGGAAATAAATTTTTTACGACAAGTAGCACTTACGCCAGCTTCCATATCTTTAATTATTTCATTGGGATCTTCGCTGCGTGGATTATCAGAAGTAAAAAATATTTTATCACTGTGCTCACATGCCACTTCTGCCATCACGGGGCGTTTTGTTTTATCCCTGTCTCCACCGCAACCAACAACAGTTAAAATACTTTCGTGACCTTGCAATAAATTTTTAATAGTTGCCAAAACATTTAATAATGCATCTGGCGTGTGTGCATAATCAATAATGCCAATCACTTTTTCTTTCGCAGATATCATATAATCGAACCTGCCCTCTGCCCCGTTAAGGCTGCTTAATATTTGTAAAACTTGTTGCTTATCCTGATTTAAACAAAGCGCTGCACCGTACACCGCTAAAAGATTGTAAGCATTAAAAGTGCCTATCATTTTAAAATGCACTTCCAATTCATTCACCGTCATAAGTAAACCGGTAAGATTATTCTCTAAAATTTTCCATTTAAAATCTGCCATTGTTTTCAGGCTGTAGAAATATTTTTTTGCATTTGTATTTTGTAGCATAACTGCACCACGCTTATCATCTGCATTGCTGATAGCAAATGATGAGGCAGGTAAATTATCAAAAAATTTCTTTTTTACCTTTATGTATTCATCAAAGGTTTTATGATAATCTAAATGATCGTGTGTGATGTTGCTAAAAATGCCGCCACTAAAATGTAAACCATCAACCCTGTGTTGGTGCACCGCATGCGAACTAACCTCCATAAAAGCATAATCACAATTTTGTTTTACCATTTCTGCGATCAATACATTGAGAGTAATTGCATCTGGTGTAGTATGGGTGGTGGGTAAAATTTCTTCGCCTATTTGATTTTGTACAGTGCTTATCAAACCACATTTATAACCAAGTGCGCTAAATAATTTATAAAGAAGGGTAGCTATGGTTGTTTTGCCGTTTGTACCTGTTACGCCAACCAGTTTTATTTTTTTTGAAGATTGTCCGTAAAAATTATGAGCCATAATTCCTGCGGCAGCAGCACTGTTTTCTACCTGCACATATTTTACTTCAGCATTAATTTGCGCTGGCATTTGCTCACAAATAATAACGGTTGCGCCATAGTTTATGGCGGATGAAACATGAGAATGACCATCTGCAACGCTACCTTTTATTGCAATAAAACACGACCCTGCACTAATCGATCTTGAATCAATCTGCAAATCCATTATCTCCTCAATAGCTTTGCCTGCTATGGATTTTATGTTAACGTGGTATAATATGTCGTGCAATATTGCCATTAATTCAATTGAATATTTATTGTTTGTCCTTTTGTAAAAATTGCCCCTGATGGCAAAGATTGATACATCACTTTTCCTCTTCCGCCTGCTATTACATTTAAGCCATAATTCTCCAGCATGTAAACCGCATCTTTTAAACCCAACCCAATTACCTTTGGCATTACAGCTTTTGAAGAATTGTTTACCTGGTTAATTATTGCTTTGTTATTATACATGCTTATAGTGCGCCAATAGCCTGCAGTTGCTGAATCCAGATAAGGAATATTGAAAACAGTGAGTATTTTATTTATATCATTTTTTAAACCTGCATAATTGTAAAGCGTACTGTCGTTTATTGCTGCTGAATAATGAAATGGGTGATCTGATAAACTACTGGCATAAATTTTATCAGCCACTTCTCTAAATACCGGTGCAGAAACCACACCACCATACGCCAGTTTAGAATCGTTGCCATTTTGAATTACAACTGCAATGCTGTATTTGGGTTTATCTGCCGGAAAAAAACCAATGAAAGAAGATTGATAAATTTTATTGGCTTTATTGTAGCCCCGGTTATCGAGGGCTGTTACCGCCGTTCCGGTTTTACCCGCAAAAGAATATAAATCAGTTTTTAAACTGTGTGCTGTACCGTGCTCACTTTCCACAACATCTAACAGGCAGGCTTTTAATTTACCAAGCGTAGCATCACTGCAAATTTTTTCAACTACAACTTTTGGTGAAAATGTTTTTACATCTATCCCCATATTTCTTACAGCATTTACCAGATAGGGTTTCATCATTTTACCATTATTGGCAACTGCATTGTAAACCATCAACATGTGCAAAGGCGTTAACAATTCCTCATAGCCATGTGCCATATAAGGCAATGTTGTTTTACCCCAAAATTTACCACCGGGTTTTTTTATTAAAGGAGATGCCTGACCCACAATATCCACTCCTGTTGCAGTATCCAACCTTAAGCGATGTAAATGATTATAAAATTGTGAGGGATTATCATGATAAAACTGCTCAGCAAGTTTTGCAAAAGCCACATTTGATGATCGTGCAAAAGCTTCTTTAACGGTTATGCGGCCGGTGCCTAAATGAGAATCTCTTATCTTTAAACCATAAAAAGATTTAGTGCCGCCTTCGCAATCCACCACTGTATTTGTATCAACATACTTATCCTCTAAAAGAGAAAGCAAAGTGGCTAATTTAAAAATAGAACCTGGTTCCGTTTTTTTACCAATACCATAGTTATAATCTTCCAGATAATTTCCATCGGGCCTTCTGCCTAAATTAGCAATGGCTTTTATTTTACCCGTTGCAGTTTCCATTACTATGCAGGTGCCGTGCAATGAGTTATTCATTACCATCATTTTCATTAATGCATTTTCAGCCACATCCTGCATGTAAGTATCAATGGTGGTAATAATATCTTTCCCATTTTCAGGCTCAATTTCAGCGCCATCTACCGGCACATATACACCTGCCATATAGCGTATCAAACGCTGGCCCGTCTGGCCTTTCAGCAAGCTATCATATGTTCTTTCAAGCCCCACATTTTTACTGGTATCGCCACGGCTTAAACCAATGGTACGGTTAGCCAAAAGCACATAAGGGTTTACGCGGCTATCGCGGACATCAATAATAAATCCGCTTTTGTTTCTTCCTTCTTTTACTAAAACAAAATCCCTTAACTGTTTGTATTGCTCAAACGATATTTTTCTTTTTAAAAGAAAATACCTGTCTTCGTTTTTATAGGCTGCTGATAACTGCTTTTTATAATCGCCGGCAGTTGCTTCAGTAAAAAGACCGGATAAAGAAATACTTAGCGAGTCTATATTATCATAAAATCTTTTGCCTTGCTTTTCCCGCAAACCTGCTGCTCCAAAATCAATGTATATATCAAATACGGGAATAGATGTGCTAAGCATATTTCCATCTTCACTATAAATACTTCCGCGTTCTGCATTTATAGGCATATACTTTAAATGCAGGCTGTCACTCATGTTCTTCCAATAACTTCCCTGAACCCGCTGAATGTAAAAAGCCCGCCCTAACACTACCACTCCCAACACAATAATGCAGAGGAAGCATAGGTAAACACGCCAGAGTATATCTTTTTTTACATCCAATTTTTCTTGAGTTAGTATTTAATATATTAAGTCAACTTAATTTTAGTTCCTTGTGCTGTCACCTATTTTCATTGGTGGAGCAGTAAGCTCTTTTAACCCAAGGGGTTCAACAGCTTTTACCAATTCGCTTCCTTTACTTCTGAAAGTAACATCCCGTTTCACAGTTTTAAAATCATATTCCATTTCTTTTAAATGTTTTGCTGTAGCATTAATCTTTCTGATATTCTTATCCGCATAATGGCCGTTGGCTATATACAAAACAGTAAGTAATGCTATAAATAAAAAAAAGGGAATATTCTTTACTATCCACCGATAATAAAGCCATTTTCTCCAATCCTTTTTGGGATTGAAAACTTTTTCTTTTTGATGCTTAGCCAGAATTTGGGTCATCAGATATTATTGGTCATTTTATTTAAAAATTTTTTTTCAGCGACACGAAGTTTTGCGCTTCTTGCCCTTGGGTTTTGTTTGAGTTCTTCTTCGCCGGGAATAATTGGTTTTTTTGTAATTAGGTATAATGGATTTTCATTTTTGATTCCGTACACTTCATCTGTTCTCACATCCTCAACTCCATTCTTAAAAAAATTTTTTACAATCCGGTCTTCCAACGAATGGAATGTGATAATAGCTATACGTCCATTAGCTTTTAAAAGGGCTACACATTGCAGTAACATTTCTTTTAGTGCATTAAATTCATCATTTACTTCAATCCGTAATGCCTGAAAAACCTGAGCAAAATATTTATTCGGATTACCCTTAACGATGGAATGAACTGCATTTTTAAAGTCATTAATGGTTTGCATTGTGATTGTATTTCTATTATATACAATCAACCTGGCCAAAGTTTTTGCATTAGTCACTTCTCCATATTGCTCAAAAATTTTATGCAACCTTTCTTCATTATAATTTTTTAACACATCCATTGCCATTAATTTCTGTCGCTGATCCATCCGCATATCCATGTTTGCATTAAACCGGGTTGAGAATCCCCGTTCAGGTATATCAAACTGGTGACTTGAAACCCCTAAGTCAGCTAATATGCCATCTACTTCTGTTATTTTATGTAAACGAAGAAATTTTTGCAGGTGACGAAAGTTTTGAGAGACAAAAATTATTCTTGCATCATCAGGCAAATTTTTTTTTGCTTCTTCATCCTGGTCAAATGCAATTAATTTCCCCTTCTCATTTAATTTATCCAGAATAGCCTTGCTGTGCCCGCCACCACCGAATGTGCAGTCAACATATACGCCTGACGGATTAACTTTTAATCCTTCTATAACCTGCTGCAACATTACCGGCACATGATAGATGCCCTGGTGCATAAATTATAATTCATTTTTTTTATCACCTGCCATAACATCTTTAGCCAGATTGCTAAATGCTTCCGGTGAGAAAGTTTCAAAGAACTGTTGGTATTTATTTTTATCCCAGATCTCTATTTTATTTACTGCAGAAACCAAGACAATATTTTTTTCCAATCCAGCATACTCCATTAAATTTTTTGGTATAAGTAACCGGTTAACCGTATCTAACACAACCTGGGTTGCACCATTTAAAAAATATCGGCGGAATTGACGAACCTTAGGTTCAAAATCATTTAAATCGCTTATCTCAGCAAAAATGGGCTCCCAACTTTTTATAGGGTACAGACTAAGGCACTTTTCAAAACCCCGGTTGATCACAAAATTTTCAGAACTTCCTTTAGGTAGCTGCTTCTTAAATGCCCCAGGAAGTAAAAAACGTCCCTTGGCATCCAAAGTAGATTCATATTCACCTATGAAGCCTGTCATTATTAAGGGTTTAGAAATAATTTAAAATAATCTCCACAAAATAACACTTTTTACCACTTGACCAATTATTTTATAAAAAACTTTTATTCACATAATTTTAATTTCCCTTGGTTAAACAATTTTTAGTTTCCCATAATTCGGAAATTACAGCTGGTTATTCTGGCAAGCTACTTTTTGAAAAGTTGGGAATCAAGAAAGAAATGAAAATTCAATTAATAGAACTGCCTTAAGAAAATTTCACCCTGT
>JBKJLG010000351.1:0-2562 GCA_046596995.1 Chitinophagaceae bacterium | reverse complement strand
TTTAGCGTAACATATATTGTGGATAATGGATCAGCTTCTACAACAAATTTTACCGGCTTAAATATTCCGGCTAACCAACAGATGAGTTTTACATTAACACCTGATTTTTCTGTTCCGTTGGGTCTACATAACATTCAGGTTTATATTTCAAATGTAACAACAGCATCGGGTGCAACCGATCCTAATCAATCCAATGATACTTTGCGCAAAGTATTTTCGTTAGTGGGTCTATCGCCTGTACAGTTATCAGAAGGTTTTGAATCACCCACTTTTCCGCCCCTGAAATGGGCGATTGATAATCCTGATCAATCCATTACATGGGAAAGAACAACCACGGCTGCCAAAACAGGTTCCGCCTCAATGGTCATCCGTAATTTTGATTATCCCGCAGCAACAACAACCGATAAATTTGTTACCCCTGTAATAATAAATTCACCTGTACTGGATTCTGTTTTTGTTTCCTTCGATCTTGCTTATAACCCTGGTGCAATTATAACCAAAACAGATACGCTGGAGATATTGGTAACAACCGATTGCGGACTAACTTTTTCAAGGGTATGGAAAAAATGGGGCAGTCAGTTGCAAACCTCCGTTTCCGCCAACGGCGGCAGGTTTATACCAACCGCATCTGATTGGAGAAACATTAAAAACTCAATTACAGAATATGTTGGCAAGCAAAACTTCCAGATATACTTTGTTGCAAGCGGTAATCATCAAAACAATATTTATATAGATAACATACAGATTTTGGGCATCACTTTACCTGCACCTTTAAAATTAAAAGGCTACGACATTTATCCAAATCCTTTCAGCAGTTCATTTGTTATTCAAAGCCTTTTACCACCGGTTAACTTACTTAGTATACAAATATTTAATGTTCACGGTCAAAAAGTTTGGGAACAAATTTTAGAGGGAAAAGGAAGCCAGCTAATACCTGTTGATCTTGGCAATTTATCATCAGGCGTGTATATTGTAAAACTTAATTACACCTTTCAAACCATTGTAGAAAGAGTTGTTAAACGATGATTTTACTAAAAAAAATTTAAATTGACAGGTTGCTGATAAAGCAACCTTTTTTGTTATGCCATGGTTGTAGAGTAACTTTGCACTATGCAAAAAGAGAACCTGAAAAGTGTGATAACAGATGCTGTAAAAAACAATGATCTTAAAAAGATAAGTGAAAAAATATTTAATAAAGAAAGACTTACCGATGAAGAGGGATTAATGCTTTTTGAAAAAGGCAGTCTTTCATTTTTGGGCTCGCTGGCAAATTACATAAGAGAAGAATTGCATGGTGATAAAACTTATTTCAATAGAAATTTTCATATAGAACCAACCAATGTTTGTGTGTTTGCGTGCAAGTTCTGCTCCTATTCACGCTTGTATGCTCACCGTGATGAAGGCTGGGAATTAAGCATGCAGCAAATGCTTGACATTGTAAAAAGTTACGACGGCAAACCGATAACTGAAGTGCATATTGTTGGTGGTGTTCATCCTAAATTAAATCTTGATTTTTTTTGCGACCTCATGCAAAAAATAAAACAGCATCGTCCGGCTTTACATATTAAAGGTTTTACACCTGTTGAATTGGATTACATGTTTAGAAAAGCAAAACTGAGTGTGGAAGAAGGAATGAAAAGAGCACATGAAGCAGGACTGGATTCATTACCCGGTGGCGGTGCAGAAATTTTTCACCCGGAAATAAGAAAACAAATTTGTGATGATAAAGTTGATGCAGACGGCTGGCTGAAAATTCATGAAGCAGCACATAATTTAGGAATGTACAGCAACGCAACAATGTTGTACGGACACATTGAAAAATATTGGCACCGTATAGATCACATGAGCAGGTTGAGAAACTTACAAGATAAAACCGGTGGCTTTAATACATTTATTCCACTCAAATTTCGCAACAGTAATAATGAGATGAGTAATGTTGCGGAATCATCCATTATTGAGGATATGAAAATGTATGCCGTTGCCAGAATTTATTTAAATAATTTTCCTCACCTTAAAGCGTACTGGCCAATGCTGGGCAGGCAAAACGCTCAACTCTCTCTTGCCTTTGGGGTAAATGATATTGACGGCACCATTGATGACTCAACAAAAATTTATTCAATGGCGGGAAGTGAAGAACAAAACCCTGCAATGACTACCGATGAATTGGTGGCACTTATAAAACAAGTAAAACGTTCACCGGTTGAGAGAGATACTTTGTATAATGTTGTAAAGGATTATAGTGAAGTGGATTTGGAGAAAGAAAAATTTGATGTATTGCTTAATTGATTCAACGGGTGCTGCTGGCAAATGATTTCAATTTAAATCCTTTAATATTTTTTAAATTACCAAACTCTTTATCATTACTAAGTAAAGTACCTTTTAAATGTATCGTTAATGCGGCTGCATGTGCATCAGCATAGGAAAGTTTATAGGAAGCTTTTAAAATTGCGGCTGCATGGGTTAAATCAAGAGACGGTTCTGTTACAATAAGATGCAGGTCCAGCATTGCATTCCAGCAAATATCTGCCTCAACTTTAGAAGCCTTTCTCCATACCATATAAT
>JBKJLG010000332.1:0-5455 GCA_046596995.1 Chitinophagaceae bacterium | reverse complement strand
TGAAAAAGGCAGTTTGCCATAAGGGATATTTCTTACAGCCAATGCCACAGATGTTTTTGGCGCAACAGCTATTTCATACTGCAAAGAAAGATTTCTTATCACTGCCGCTGACAAATTAATCTTTACTGCATGCTTTTTTTGCTGAGAAAAACAAATTAAACTAAAAAATAAAAAAGCAAAAGAAAATATTTTTTTCATAAAAACTTTTTCTTGATAAAAATTTTATTTGGTTTTTGGTAAAGTTTTTTTCGATGCTAAAGGTTTTTTCTTTTTTACATTTTTACTAATGATATACCCCAGGGCTAAACGAAAGTTTCTTGTCTGCGTAAGGCTGTAGCTTTCTAATGTAAAGTTAGTGCCATAAGTAAAAACTTTATTCTGTTGCTGACGGAAGGGATCAATTACATTAAAGCTGATAATAAGTTTTTTATTAAGCATCTTTTTTTGTGCGCCGATATTCATGCTCAGGGCCGTTCTTACACTTCCCTGGGGGTTTGCGAACCTGTTAAAAGTAAAGCTGGCATTGCTATTCAGCAGATCGGTAAATTGATAACTACTGTTTAATGTAGAATAAAAAGAGCCTCCATTTCTAAATTTTCTAACAGTTCTGTCATGATTGCTGTAAACATTGTATGTGTAACCAAGGCTAATATTTACTTTAGATTTTTTTGATACTGTATATCCACCCCACAGGCTTGACTGGTATTCTTTTCTACCACTTATATTTTGCCAAGTAATATCTGTTTTGCCATCTGGCTGTAAAGTACGGATAGAACTGTAAATATTTTGCAAGGCATCGTAACCCAAAGATGCGCTGATGTTATACATCTTGTTCCACTTGCCGATAATAAAATCAAAATTATCAGTAAAGTAAGGCATCAAATAAGGGTTGCCAAAGCGCCTGTTGTTAGGGTCGCTGTAATCAACACTGGGATTTAATTCATTCAATCCCGGCCGCTGAATGGTTCTCTTATAGCTCG
Source organism: Chitinophagaceae bacterium (assembly GCA_046596995.1). Lineage (GTDB taxonomy): Bacteria > Bacteroidota > Bacteroidia > Chitinophagales > Chitinophagaceae > Ginsengibacter. Next base: position 4,475 of record JBKJLG010000332.1, on the reverse strand, counting down.
CAGTTATTGCAATTTCATTCTTCCACTTTTTCATTATGGTTACAAAAGGCAAAAAACTCCGGTAATTATTTGCATAAGTATCTGGGCTGTTAACAAGATCAAATAATGTTTTGGTATTATCTGCCTGCAAACCTGCATTAATATAAAAATCCTGCACAATATCATATCGTAATGCAGCCCTTATTGTATATATATTTTGATGAAAAGTAAAGTCGTTACTGAGCCCAGCATTTTTTATAAAAACCATATCAGGCTTTCGTAAAAAATCAGTATTTAAAACATTATGGCTTAATAAACGGTTGGCTGCAACCCCTGTACTTAAAGAAAGTTTTTTATGCAAGGGCTTATCATAATTAATCCGGATATTATAATTATTGCTTTTTACATCAGTGATTTGTTGCTGCGTTGAGTCAGTGCCTGTAGGTGTATAATCCGGGTTTAAAAATTGCTGAAAAAAATCTCTATTAACTTCTGACACATTAAAATTTGCGCCCGTTATAATTCTCAATACTTCCCTTGGACTTTTACCTTTAAGTGTGTATGTAAAATTTATACTAGGGTTATTGCTTTGTGTGGTTGTATTTATAAACCTGTTACTCAACCGGTAAATTGCATTAAAGCGGTTTATGTTTTTAAACTCATTACTGCTGTAACTGCCGGCGTTATTTGCGTTGTACAAAAAAGTAAAATTAAAATTATTGCGCTTGTTTAATTCATAATCAAAACTCAGCCTTGCATTGGGCCGTTTGTTGTTACTGTTACTTTCTGCTATGGTATTAAAAAAATTGGAAGAATCGGTATACATGTTTTGCCTGTTGCTATAGCTGTTGCCCTGGTATTGGTTATAACCAAATCCTGCACTGGCATTTAAAGAAATTTTATTTTTACGGTATCCAAAATTGCCATTTATTCCCTCTTCTCCCCGGGTGCCATAGCTTACATTTATTCTGCCGGTTATACCTACCCGGCCTTTTTTTGTAACAATATTTATTACACCTCCTCTTTCATTTGCGTATTGTGGTGGCGGGGTTGTCATCACTTCAATTTTATCAATCATGCTGCCGGGCATACTTTCCAAAAGATCCTGTAACTGTTTACCATTTAATTCCACCGGCTTATCATCTATTAAAATTTTTACATCTTTTCCCCTAAGCATAATTTTACCATCATTATCAACATTTACTAATGGTGTTTGTTTTAATAATTCTGTGGTACTTGCACCAGAGCTTAGTGCAGATTCACCGGTATTAAAAATAATTTTGCCATCTTTATTTTCTATCAAAGGTTTTTCTACATAAATAACAACCACTTCCAGACTGATAGTTTTCTTGCTTAATTTAATATCATTAAGTTCAAAGTCAAATCTATCTACCCGTATATAAATGCTGTCTAATTTTATGATGGCATACCCTGTTGCAGAAAGTTGCAGTTGGTAATATCCATAAGGTAAGTGTTCAAAAAGAAATGCACCATCCTTTGCACTTATAGCTGTCTTCGAAAAAGTAGAATCAGAATTATTCTTTAAGGTTATGGTTACGGATTGTATGGCTCTGCTGTTTTCAGCATCCAGCACATTACCAATTATTATTCCCTGCGGGGTATTGTTTTTATTTCTGCCCGCAGAATCAACCTGCGCTTTAAGTGACAAACAAAACAAAAGGGCAAATCCTGCAGCTAAATACTTCAAGCTTTATATTTTTTAAGTACGAATTTACAACCATAAATAATTTTATTAACTTAATTCAACACAATTATGACAGACTGTCACCATTTTTAATTCTTATCTTTGCGCACCAATTTTATTTTTTAATGTTTGAGCTTACAGCAAATAAAATTCATGATGAAAAAAGGCAGGGGGAAGCATTTGCGCCGCTTTCTGCCGAAGGCATTTCTCTAAATAAAAAATTTTATATAGAGAGCTATGGCTGCGCCATGAATTTTGCAGATAGTGAAGTGGTGGCATCAATTTTAATGGATAAAGGGTTCGGCATTACACAAAATTTTGAGGAAGCAGATGTGATCTTTTTAAATACCTGTTCCATTCGTGAAAAAGCTGAGCTAACAGTAAGAAAACGCTTAACTGAATTTAGAAAATTAAAAAAACAAAATCCGGGATTATTGATTGGTGTGCTTGGCTGCATGGCAGAAAGGCTGAAAGCAAAATTTATTGAAGAAGAAAAACTGGTTGATCTGGTTGTTGGCCCGGATGCTTACAGAACCTTGCCGGGGCTGATTGAAGAAGCAGAAACTGGACAAAAAGGAATAAATGTTTTATTAAGCCGGGAAGAAACCTATGGAGACATATCTCCCATTCGCCTGAACAGCAATGGTGTTACTGCCTTTGTTAGCATTACGAGGGGCTGCAACAATATGTGCTCATTTTGTGTAGTGCCTTTTACACGGGGAAGAGAAAGAAGCCGGGATGCAGTATCTATAATTAATGAATGTAAAGATCTGTTTGAAAGCGGATATAGAGAAGTGACTTTATTAGGACAAAATGTTGATAGTTACCATTGGAACAGCATAAAATTGCCGGATTCAGAAACTGCCCAAGTCTCCCCTGTGGAGGTCCCGATAGCTATCGGGATAGACGAGGTTGTTACTTTTGCAAATCTTTTAGAACAAGTTGCTTTAGTGTCTCCCTTGTTACGTGTAAGATTTTCTACTTCTCACCCGAAAGATATTACAGATGAGGTTTTATTTATCATGAAAAAATATGATAACATCTGCAAGTATATTCATTTGCCCGTACAAAGCGGCAGCACAAGAATGTTGCAAATGATGAACCGCACTTATACAAGAGAATGGTACATAGCAAAGGTAAACCGCATACGTGAAGTTTTGCCAGGGTGTGGATTATCTACAGATATGATAACAGGATTTTGTACAGAAACAGAAGAAGATCATAAAGAGACTTTGTCATTAATGGAGTACTGCGAATATGACCTTGCATATATGTATTTTTATTCTGAGAGACCCGGAACCCTTGCCGAGAGAAGATATGATGATGATGTACCGGAGGAAACCAAAAAAAGAAGATTGCACGAAGTAGTTGCCCTGCACCGCATACAATCATTGGTAAGCATGCAAAAAGAAATTGGAAAAACTGCAAAGGTTTTAATAGAAGGCAATTCAAAAAAAAGCGATCAGCATTGGGCTGGAAGAAGTGATAATAACAAAGTGGTAATTTTTGCAAAAGCTAATAATGATCTGCAAAAAGGAAGCTATGCAAATGTTTTAATTACAGACTGTACTGCAGGAACATTAATGGGTGAATGGGTAAATAGTTAATATATGGTGGACATTATAAAAAATAATTTAAAGCAGATAAGTAATTTATGCCGGCAGCACCATGTAGAATCCCTGTATTTATTTGGAAGTGCTCAAAGAGTGAATGATTTTACTGATAGAAGTGATATTGATCTACTTGTAAATTTTAAATTTCTTCCGCTTAATACTAATGAGGAAGTATTTTTTAAAGTAGATAATCTGGAGCAATTGCATGATAATCTCGAATCGCTTGTAAAAAGAAAAATCGATTTAGTTCAAGAGGAAAATATTAAAAATAAGTTTTTAAAATATTTTATAAATAAAGAAAAGAAATTGCTTTATGGCATATCGTGATGTTTCAGTTTGGCTCGAAGATGTTTTGATAGCTATAAACAGAATAAAACTTCATATAAGCCCGACAAATTCTTATTCCGAGTATTGTAAGAGTCAAATAATAATAGATGCAACTGAAAGAAATCTCGAAATAATTGCAGAGGCCCTAAAAAACGCAATAAAATTAGTTCCTGATTTAGCCATTTCAAATACTAAAAAAATAATAGGATTAAGAAATTTAATAAATCATGAATATTATAAAGTAGAAAATGACAGAGTTTGGGTAATTATAAAAAAAGATTTACCAGTTCTGGAAGGAGAAATTAAAAAAATATTAGAGGAATTTGAACGCAGACTCGACTTAAACGAATTATAAAATGGATCAACAGGCAATTAAAAACAGGTTCGGAATTATCGGCACTTCGCATGCTTTAAATTATGCATTAAATATTGCCATACAGGTAGCCAATACAGATCTTAGTGTTTTAATTAACGGAGAAAGCGGTGTAGGTAAAGAAGTTTTTTCCCAGATAATACATTCACTTTCTGTAAGAAAACACAACCCATTTATTGCCGTTAACTGTGGCGCAATACCTGAAGGAACAATTGATTCAGAATTATTCGGACATGAAAAAGGATCTTTTACCGGAGCTGTAGATAGCCGCAAAGGATACTTTGAAACAGTTAATGGCGGCACCATTTTTTTAGACGAGATCGGAGAAATGCCTTTGGGCACACAGGCAAGATTACTTCGGGTTTTAGAAACTGGAGAATACATTCGTGTAGGTTCATCTAAAGTGCAAAAAACTGATGTAAGAGTTATTGCAGCCACCAATAAAGACCTGTTGGAATATACACAAAACGGAAGATTT
>JBKJLG010000214.1:0-2522 GCA_046596995.1 Chitinophagaceae bacterium | reverse complement strand
GGAAAGTACAAGTGCTGCTTCCGTAAGTAACAGTATAGGATTGAAGGCCTGAATTTACCGGCGTGCCTGAACCCGTAAGCACAATGCTTTGTGAACCGGCAGAACTAAAAGTTCCTGACCCGGAAAATATTACACCATTTACGTTATTGGTTGTAATGGAATAAGTACCGGGTGTACTAATGGTTGCCTGTACGGTTACAGTGTTGGAGGCGGAAAGCGGAATACCTTGTGTATAAACACCTGACGAAGAAAATGGTGTGCATGCACCGGCTGTAACACCCAATGTACCAACTGAAGTGCCGGAACCTCCACCGGTTACATTATTACTAAGATTTACTTTGGAGGTAAATTTACCCAGGGTTATGGTTTTTATTTTGCCTGCAGAATCTAATGCCGAGCCGGAAAAAGTACCGGTGATAGTATTGTTGCCTAATACTGTAACAATAACGGTAAACTCACCAATAAATGAATTTGCCTCATAAATGGTTTTTGCAAGGGTATAATATTGAAAATCGGTTTCTGATAAAGATGCTTTATAGGTTTTTTTTGTAATGCTGTCTGTTGCATAAAGGTTTAAATTAAATACCTGTTGCCCGTTTGCTGTTCTGCCTATAAGCTGCAATGTTTTTGTAGTGCCCGATGTTGTAATAAAAGCAGTATCCATTGTACCTATGTACAATTTATTGCTATCGTTAAATTGCCAGCTACCGGCAGAGCCAGTAACACCGGCACCTTCCAGGCTATATTCTTTTTGGCATGATGCAAAAAATATTACCACTAAGGCAATAAAGGAGGAAACTTTAAAAATTTTCATTGGTTATATTTTCTCAGGAAACCTGCATCTCGTCGTTCACGATTGCTTTTGTTTCTACTGTATGATGATTATTATTCTTTTTTCGCTGCCCGAAAAATTTTTTTTGAAATAATAAAATTGCTATCACACCAATTGATATGGATGCATCGGCAATATTAAAAATGGGACGGAAGAATTCAAATTCCTGACCTCCCCATATCGGCATCCATTCGGGAAAATGCTTACCTGTAATAACAGGAAAATAAAACATATCCACTACTTTGCCGTGAAGAAACCCTGCATAGCCGTGCTCAGGAAAAATTTTAGCAACATTGTTCATCCCTGAAAAACTCTCTTCAAAAATAATTCCGTAGAACATACTGTCAATTAAGTTTCCCAGTGCGCCAGCAAAAATTAATGCAGCACAAATGATAAAACCCGGATGCTCTCTTTTTTTTATTATTGAATGTAAATAAAATACGCCAAAGAGCACAGCAGCAAGCCTGAACAATGTAAGGATCATCTTCCCCCATTCTCCGCCAAACTTCCAACCGTAGGCCATTCCTTCATTCTCTATAAAATATAAACGGAACCAGTTACCTATTACAGCATGAGATTCACCCACATGGTAATTTGTTTTTATATATATCTTAAGTACCTGGTCTGCCAATACTATTAAAAAAATAACCAAGAAAACATTTCTTCCTTTCACTATATAATATTAAGGGGTAAAGATATGAAAAGTGAGTAGTGAGTAACATACAGTAAAAGAGTTATTTATAAATTAACTTTCCTTTCATCCCGCCTCAGCTATTCTTCAAAATAAACTCTTTTTACCCTTTGAGATATTCCCGTCATTATTTCATACGGTATTGTGTTACTCCATTTCGCCAGCATTTGTATCGGCAAATCTTCGCCAAACACAATTACCTCATCACCTTCTTTTATATTTTGCATGCCTGTTACATCAAGCATCGTCATATCCATACATACATTACCTGTTACATTCACCATTTTATTTTGTACCAGCATTTTGCCTGCGCCATTGCCCAGGCTGCGGGGATAGCCATCAGCATATCCAATGCGTACAGTTGCTATCAGGCTATCCTTTTTAAGTTTTGCATTTCGGCCGTATCCAACGCTATCACCAGCTTTTACTTTTTTTAGCTGGGCAATTGTGGTTTTTAAAGTGGTAACATTTTTTAACCTGTTATTGCTATCAATTCCGTACAAGCCAATGCCTAAACGCACCATATCAAATTGTAAATAAGGGTGCCGGCTAATGCCGGAAGTATTGGCAATATGTTTTAAAAAATGATAGCCAAGTCTTTTTTGCAACACATCACAGCATTGCATAAAAACGTTTGCCTGCTGTTGTGTAAATACATTCTCTCCTTCATCTTCACTTGCAACCAGGTGAGAAAAAACTGACTGCACTTTTACTAAATTGTTTTTAGCAATATGAACCGCCAATGCTTCCACTTCACTTTCTTCAAACCCGAGGCGGTGCATTCCTGTGTCTAATTTTATATGCACAGGATATAAATTGATTGCCGCCGACTGCAGATAACTTTCAAATTTTTCTAAAATAAAAAAAGAAAATATTTCAGGTTCAAGATTATATTGCAATAAAGCGCTGAAAGTATTTTCTTCAGGATTCATTACCATTATTGGCATCGTAATTCCTGACTTTCTTAATTCAATGCCTTCATCTGCGTAAGCAACCGCC
>JBKJLG010000338.1:0-6128 GCA_046596995.1 Chitinophagaceae bacterium | reverse complement strand
AAATCTTTTATCACCTGATCATACACTTCTAAAACTTTATTTCGGGCAACTTTATTTGCATCAGTTATTCCTCTTGTAGGAGTGAGAACTAAGGGAACTCCAAGATTTACGGATGGATTACCGTCGTTCCATGCTTTACCGTATAAGCGAACGAGGTCAAAATATACACTACCCCTAATAAATTTTGCTTCACCTTCAATTCTATCTTTGAGGCTTGCATCAACTACATCCAAAGCGCTTAAAACATTATTTACGTCATTTATAACCCTGTAACCCTGTAGCCAGGTTGCGGTGATAAAACCATTATTTTTTGGAATTGCCTTGGTATATATTTGTGTCAAGCCCTGAAAAGTTCCTGTGAATCTAATATCTCCTGCATCGCCTAACAGGTCACTATACAAAAAAACATCGCCGCCATAAAAACTTGCACTGCCCAAGTTTGCGTAAGCTCCATTTAATGCGGTTTGTACTCCGGAACTGGTGCTCAAAGCATTTTTCTCATCAATGCTCTGTGTGGGTGATATCTCCAGATTTTTATTGCATCCCGCACTGAAAAACAAGAAGACAACAGATATAATTAAAAATGTATTTTTCATTTTTGAAATTTTATATTATTATAAAGAAATATTAACGCCGAATATGATTGTTTTTGCCTGGGGTACACTGTAAAAATCTCTACCCTGAACAGTATTAGATGCACTAAAATCAGCATTAACCTCAGGATCCCAAAGTGGATATTTTGTAATTGTAAATAAATTTTGACCTCTCACATAAAATTTAGCTCTATCTACCTTAAACCTTGATATTAATTTTACAGGCAAAGTGTAAGAAAGAGTGAGTGATCTTAATCTTAAATAAGATCCGGAATAAATAAATCTTGAAGAAGGATTAGTACCATTTGCATAATTACGCCTGGCCTCAGGAACCCTTGTAATATCTCCCGGGTTTTTCCACGCAGCCAATTGATCTTTTGTTTGATTATCAAAACCATTACTTCCGCTTGCACTAAAATATTGCCCAGCTGCTCCGTAAATTTGATTACCTTCTACACCCTGCAGTAAACCGGAAAGCTCCAACCCCTTGTAAGTAAAAGTATTTGTAAACCCATAGATATAATCAGGATTAGGATCACCCACAACAACATCCTGAGCTAAATTATAATTATTGGTAGTAGTGCGATCTATTTTACCATCAGCTAATACAGTATTCTTATAATATAAAGCATCCCCATTTGCCGGATCAGCCCCTGCAAATTCTCTGGTAAAAAAGGTACCTAAGGCCAAACCTTCTTTAGCTACATTTATGGTACCTATTACCTGTCCGGCTAAATCTGTAATTTTATTTTTATTGGTTGAATAATTAAAATTAGATGTCCATTTAAAATTTTCAGTAACCAGGTTAGTGGTATTAAGCGTAAATTCAAAACCTTTGTTTTCCAGTTTACCGATGTTGCGCAATTGGCTGCTAAATCCGCTTGTACCCGGAACGGTAACATTTAGCAAAAGGTCTTCTGTTTTACGGCTATAATAATCTGCTTCAATTGAGATCCTGTTTTTAAATATAGTAGCCTCTATACCTATATCTGTACTTTTTGTTAACTCCCATTTAAGATCGGGATTAGGAATTTGAGTAGCCCGAATACCCGGATTACCACCGTAAGAGGCATCACCGGCAAATAATCCCCGTGATGCGAAGTTTCCTATTTCAGCATTACCTGTTAATCCATAGCTTGCTTTAACCTTCAAAAAATTCAACCAATTAACATTCGATAAAAACTTTTCTTCTGTAGCTATCCAGCCAACGGAGGCAGCTGGGAAAAAGCCATAGCGGTTATTCTTTCCAAATCTTGATGATGCATCAGCACGACCGCTAAGTTGAACTATATATTTTTCATTGTATTTGTAAGTTGACCTGGCAAAATATCCTAAAAAACTATATTGTGTTTCAGTTGATGAAAACCCGGTATTTACAGCAGCACTCGCTAACTTTTTAAAATCATCGCTTGGGAAATCCCTTGCTGATACGCTGCTGGATTGTTGTTTATAACTTTGATAACTCATACCAGCCGTAGCTTCAATAACATGGATATTTTTTAAAGTAGTGTTGTAAAGTAAAAAGTTATTTGTATTAAGATTTAAAATTTGATCAGACGAATTAAATCCTGTTCCTAAAGTAGATCCGCTGTTTCTCCGGGTTTTTCTGCCATTATAGCTTTCTTCATTTTGGTTTAATTGATCCATACCAAATTCACTTCTGAAACTTAAGCCTTTAAGCAAAGAAAGACTTGCATATACATTCCCGAAAGTGCGGTTGATATTAGTATTGTACAGTGCAGCTTCAAAACTTAAAATGGGATTATAATAAACAGGATAAAGCGCATTCGGCAAACCTGTTGCAAGATCTAAAGCCCCACTTGTAAGTCCTGTACGAGGATCGATAGCGGGAGTAATAGGAGATAAAGCAACTATCTGTAATGGGGTAGAAAATGCATTATCATTGGAAATCCTTTTATTTAAAGAACGGGTAAAACTCATGTTGATACCCACTGTAAGCCTGTCACTTACTGTATTTTCAAAATTAATTCTTCCAGAATACCTTTTTAAAGAATTTCTTAAAATTATTCCTGTTTGATCTAAATATTGACCACCAATGTAAAATTTACTTTTATCACTTCCTCCTGTAAGGTTCAGATCGTATTGGGACATTGGTGCTCGTTGAAATGCCAGGCTTTGCCAATCAGTATTAACTTTAAAAGTTTCATAATCTTTATTCTCGGCTGAATATCTTGTAAGCCTGCTTTCTACAAATGTACTGTCTGCTGTTTTAGAAGCTTGAAATGTTGAGAAACGTCCGGCGATAAAATCCTGCCTGGCTTTCCCTATAGAGGCTTGTCTAAAATATCCTACATATTCCTCGGCATTCATAAATTCAACTAAACGTGTAGGTTCCTGAGTGCCCGTGTAATAACCAAAATCAATTTTAGTTTTACCTGCTTTACCTTTTTTTGTGGTTATTAAAACAACACCGTTAGAACCTCTTGAACCATAAATAGCAGCCGAAGATGCATCTTTTAATATCTCTATCGATTCAATATCATTTGGATTTATATCAGCTAATGGACTGGTGGATGCGCCATTACTTGATAAGTTAGAGGTTACCACAGGAATTCCATCTACCACATAAAAAGGCTCATTACCTGCAGATACGGAGGCTGATCCACGAACTCTTACTTTAATGCCCTGACCAAGTTTACCACCTTGCTGTTCAACAAAAACACCGGCAGCTCTACCCTGTAAAGCATTTTCAAAACTTGTAATAGGGCTATTGACTATATCTTTTGCACTAACTCTTGCAACTGAACCTGTAATATCTTTTTTCAGTTTTGTACCATAGCCTACTACAACCACTTCTGATAAAGTATTTTCTCCGGGTAATAATTTAATAGATAGATTATCCTTTGAAGAAACCTCCACTGATTGAAAACCCACGTAGGTGATTTTCAAAATACTATTTGCAGGAGCACTTAATCTAAAATTACCCTCGTTATCTGTAACTGTAGATACTTTCGAATTTTTAACTGAAACGGTAGCTCCAATAATCGGAGAACCATCTTGAGAGACAACTCTTCCTGTAACTTGTGTTTGGGCTAAAGAAGGCAGTGTAAAGAACACCCCTATAAGCAATAGCCATAAAATTTTGTTCATGTAAAAAGTTTTGGTTAAAAATGAAGGAATTTAATATTATAGAGACAAATATAATTTAAAAAATGCTGCGTATTACTCATTCTTATATTATTTTATTTTTCATAAAACTTTTTGGGAATTCGTATTTAATTAATTCAATTTTGCGCCCATGATACAATTTGAAAAATTTGTTTTGGATAATGGTTTACGGGTAATAGTGCATGAGGATAAAACGACACCTATGGCAGTGCTAAATGTAATGTATGATATAGGCGCAAGAGATGAAAACCCTGCACAAACCGGCTTTGCGCATTTGTTTGAACACCTTATGTTTGGAGGCAGCATAAACATACCCACCTACGATGAGCCACTGCAAATGGCCGGCGGAGAAAACAATGCTTACACAACAAACGACCTTACCAATTATTACATACAAATACCCACAGAGAATTTAGAGACCGCTTTTTGGCTGGAGAGTGACCGCATGTTATCACTTGCCTTTGATGAAAATAGTTTGGAGGTACAGCGTAAAGTTGTGTGCGAAGAATTTAAAGAGCATTATTTGAATAAGCCTTACGGCGATGTATGGCATAAATTACGGGAGCTTGCTTACACAAAACATCCATACAGGTGGATGACGATTGGAAAAGAACTAAGCCATGTAGAAAATGCACAATTACAAGATGTGAAAGATTTCTTTTTCAAGCATTACACTCCCTCAAATGCTGTTCTCTGCGTAGCAGGAAATATTACTGTTGAGCAGGTTAAAACCCTTACCCAAAAATGGTTTGGCAATATACCTGCCGGAGAAAAATATGATCGTGATTTGCCCAAAGAGCCCAAACAAACAGCACCCAGAAAACTGGAAGTAAAAGCAAAAGTTCCGCTGGATGCTTTGTATAAATGCTGGCATATTTATGCAAGGCTTGATAAAAGATATTACACAACCGATCTTATAACCGATCTGCTAAGTGGTGGCGGCTCGTCAAGATTATATCAAAGCCTGGTAAAAGAAAAACAGTTGTTCAGCAATATCAACTGTTTTCATTTTGGTAGTGTAGATGAAGGCTTGCTTGCTATTGAAGGTAAGCTGATAAAAGGCGTAACCATGCAGGCAGCAGAAAAAGCAATTGAAGAAGAATTGGATAAAATGAAACAACAAAAAGTAAGTGAAGAAGAATTGCAAAAAGTAAAAAACAAAACTGAAAGCCTGATGGCATTTGAAGATATATCACTTATGAACCGTGCCGGAAGCCTTGCTACGTATGAGTTGCTGGGCGATGCAAGCCTTATGAACAGGGAATTAGAACATTATCAGTCAGTAACTGCGCAACAAATTCAGGAAGAATGTAACAATATTTTTACGGAAACCAACAGCAGTACGCTGTACTATTATTCAGAAAATTAATTGGTAAATTTGAGTAAAAGAAATGTATGTTAACCAAACAGAAAATACTTGAAAGCATTAAAGCAATGCCGGAAGATAGCTTTGAGGATATTGATGTGCTTCTTGAAAGAATTGTTTTGTTGGAGAAAATTGAAGAATCAGAAAAAGCAATTCGGGAAGGGAGAGTTTTTACACAGCAGGAAGCTATGGAAAAAATGAAAAAATGGCTTCAATAATATGGACGCAGCCTGCTTTAAATGACCTGGATAATATTATTGAATATATTAGCAAGGATTCTGCCTATTATGCTTCTACGCTAACAAAAAAAATTTTTGAAATAACTGCTAAGCTTGCAATATATCCTGAAATAGGCAAACCTGTGCCCGAACTTAAATCCACTACATATAGGGAAATTTTATTTAAAAAATATAGAATTATATATCGGATTGAATTAAACCATGTTTATATTAATTCAGTTCATCACTCATCACGACTAATATCTAATAATAAAACTTTTAAAGATATCATTTAATGCTAAACCGTACCATTGCCCCGCCGATAAAAGATGCAGTAGAATTTGAACTGGCTTTAAAACCTTACGAAAAAATTACGCTTAAAAATTGTGTGCCGGTGTATGCCATTAACGCCGGTGTAGAAGAAGTGATGATGCTTGAATTTGTATTTTATGCCGGCAATTGTTTTGAAAACCAAAACATGGTTGCCAGCGCAACAAACCATCTTTTAAAAAACGGCACATCAAAAAAAACAGCCTTTCAAATAAACGAAGCCTTTGAATATTATGGTGCATATTTAAACCGGTCGTGCCACAACGAAACTGCAAGCGTAACCTTGCATTGCCTTACAAAGCATTTGCAAAAAGTATTGCCACCAACGCTTGAAATACTTACTGATGCTACCTTTCCTAAAGAAGAACTGGAAATTTACAAACAAAACAGCAAGCAAAGCCTTTCGGTAAATTTAAAAAAATGCGATATAGTTGCCAACCGTTTAATAGATCAATATTTGTATGGAGCCAATCATCCTTACGGTAAAGTAAG
>JBKJLG010000266.1:0-2911 GCA_046596995.1 Chitinophagaceae bacterium | reverse complement strand
TCCGAAGTTTGTTGCACTCCCCCCAGGTGAGTATATTGTAAAAACCGGTGGCGCAGAAATTAAAACGGCTATTACAGATGGGAAAGTCTCTGTTTTTAGCTTTACAAAATATTAGCGGAAATTATTTTATTATTCTTCCACTTCCAGGGGAAAATAAAATTGATTGAAGATCAATGGTAATATTATTCTCATTATTTATGTTTTTTATTTAGACAGTAAAAAGAAAGCCTGCTTAATTTTTACGGTGCATCTTTGCGATTAATTTTTTTAGATGCATATCGCCGCTGACAAAAGGAACATCTATATTGGAATTTCACTCGCCGTTATAACTACCATAATCTGGTCCGGCAATTTTATAATTGCCCGTGGTGTTCATAAACAGATACCACCCATAAGTCTTGCGTTTTATCGCTGGGCATTGGCTTCCCTAATTATATTTTTTGTAGGATATAGAAAATTTATGGCAGAAAAACATTTTGTTTTTAAAAATAGTAAATATCTATTCTGGGTGGCGCTGATGGGAATTACTTTATTCAATACATTTATTTATATAGCCGGGCATACTACTTCTGCAATTAACCTGGCTTTGATAGGAACTACTTCTGCACCTGTGTTCGCTATCATCATCTCTGCAATTTTTTTAAAAGAAATTATTACCCCTTTGCGTATTGCGGGATTGTTGTTTTGTATTGCAGGGGTAATAGTGCTGATATCAAAAGGCAGCCTTACAACACTTCTTGCATTCAGGTTTTCTGCCGGTGATGTATGGATATTGTTAAGCGCTTTTGTATTTTCTATCTATACTGTTTTGGTTAAGCGCAAACCTGCAGCCATCTCCCCTGTTACATTTCTTTTTACAATTTTTATTGGCGGCAGTTTGCTGCTGCTACCTTTATTTATTATTGAAAAAATACAGTTGCCACCTATAGAATGGGATACACATTTATTTGGTAACATTTGGTATCTCGGTATTGGTGCATCTGTTGTTGGGTTTCTATGTTGGAACGCTTCTATTGCAAGAATAGGCGCTGTTCGTACAGCTTTGTTTGGAAATCTTATTCCCATCTTTAGCACGCTGGAAGCTGTATGGCTGCTGGGTGAAACCATTACATTGGTTCATGTGGTCAGTGGCTGTTTGGTTATTACAGGATTGGTACTCGCTAATTTGAAAAAAGCGCAGAATAAAGAATTAAAATAATTTGAATTAAAACAAGCTTAAAGAGATGAAGCCCTATCGGGGTTTTCATTTTCCTACAATAATATCCAACTCAAGCACCTAATAGGTGATATCAAGCATATTGTAAAAAAAATCAACTGGTTTAAGAACAGTCCTCATTTCTTTTTGTAATTTACTTTCAGCTGAAATTATTTTTAATAATGAGAACGTGGATTATCACTGCATTTATATTAGCACAACAGGCTGCCTTTTCACAGTCTAGGTTCCGGATTATTGATAACCCGGAAATTACGCTAACAAACAGAGAGAGTATTGATTCGCTAAGGAGAATAGTAGAAACCGGTAAATCGGATACTACGCAGGTTATGAGTATGTGTTTACTTTCCCGTTACTACGAATTGCTTAAAAATGATTCCGGGCTTATGTATTCAAGAAAAGCACTATCGCTTTCCTACGAATTAAAAAACCCTTATTACAAAGTAATTGCATTAAAATACCTGGGCAGTTCTTTTTATAATATTAATAATTATGATTCTGCCAGCGTTTACTGGCAAAAAGGGCTTGAAATATCCATAGCCCACAATTTTTATAATGAGGAACTAAAAAATTTCAGAGTTGCCCTTAATAACAATTTTTTTCTGCGTGGCAATTATGCGGCTGCTATGAAGATGTCAATTGATGGTTTGGCAAAAGCAGAAAAAATTAATGACCGGGAAAGTATGGCCCATTTTAATAATGTACTTGGCTACATATTGATGAAACAGCAGAACTTTACGGAATCCCGGCATTATTATCAAACCAATCTTAACCTGTCCCGTGAAATTAATAATAAGATTTTAGAAGGAAACGCTTTATTGAATCTTGCCGACCTTTCTGTAGAAGAAAAGAAATTTAAAGATGCTGAACAGCTAATAAATCAGGCGCTAAATATTTTTAAAACAAATGTTTTTCCCTCCACTGATCGTTCTGAGCGGGAAGCATATTGCTATAATAAACTGGCAGAGGTAAATAAATTATTGCAAAAAAATCAGGAAGCTTTACATTATAATCTTCTTGCTATCAATACTTCCAAAAAAGCTACATGTAATAAGTATGATATAGCGAGTTACTACATAAATGCAGGGGATATTTATAATCGTTTGCAAATACCTGACAGTGCTATATTTTATCTGAGAACCGGCCTGTACATTGCCCAAAATATTATTCACCGGGAATATATACGGGATGCCTTTAAGCAGCTATCAATTGCTTATGCCCAAAAGGAATTGTTTAAAAACGCTTACACTTATCATCAATTTTTTATTAACCTGCAGGACAGTATTGCTGTTGAAAGTAACCAGCGGGAAATACTTCAATTGGAAGCAAACTTTAAAATAGAACAGCAAAAGCAATTACAAAGAGAAGCATTGGAAAGGCAAAAGTTTTTAAGAAATATCATCATAGCCATTGCCATTTTTTTAATATTGATTCTGTTATTGTTATACAACCACTCCCGCCTGAAACAACAAAATAAATTCCAGGCAGAACTAAATCTCCGGCAACAGGAAATTATTCGAACAACAATTAATGTTCAGGACCGGGAAAGAAAACGTATTGCTGAAGACCTGCACGATAGTTTGGGCTCTATATTATCGGCAGCCAAATTAAAATTATCTGCTGTTGAAGAAGATAGCCAGGCTGATACTAATGAAAAAGCGAAATTGAAGGATACATTGTCATTGCTGGATGAAGCTT
>JBKJLG010000169.1:0-11446 GCA_046596995.1 Chitinophagaceae bacterium | reverse complement strand
TTAAACCACGAAGTAAAATTATAAGAATCGCTGACCATATACAAGGGAAGCCCGGCAAAAGCAATGGAAGTACCCAAACTTAGCGCTGTAGCAGTGGCAGGATATAAAGGCAAACTTTGGGACATTAATAATAAAGTAAGCGGCACTGAACTTTGCAGGCAGGCAATACCAAAAGCAAGGGCATAAATATTTTCTTTACCAAACTGAAAAAGCAGAAATGAGAGCGGCAAGGTTATGTACACAAATTTTTTCCAGCCAATAAAATCTGCGAGGTAGCCCCCGATAATTTTGCCGGCAAATGCACTGATGCCAATAATTAATATTCCATGTTGATAATTAAGTGCAACATTATTGATAACATCATAAATAAAAGACCGGAAACACATAATTAATAAAATGCCGAGCATTATAAAATCATGTGCATCTAATTGAGAAGCTTTGTTTTTATTTTGTGCCTGGTAAAATGGCAATCCATAATAAAATATTTTTATTGCAAGAAGAACAATTGCAATGGTTGGTATAATTAAATATATGGTTGAAATGTTACCTAAAAATCCACCGAGGGTTAACCCTAAAACACCTGGTGCGGTAAACAAGGCCAGTGGTCCTGATTTATTTTCATTTATCTGCAGGCAAACAGCGCCGCCTGTTACATGAATGCCTGCTCCGGCTACCCCGGATAAAATAATTGCAATAAAAGGATCAAGAAAATAGCAGCCAATGGCTAACAATAAAATTAAAATAGAAAAAGTAGCAAAGGGTTTTATCTGCTTTTGTTTATCAAGCCAAAACCCCACAGGCAACTGACCACCAAAACCAACGATGGCGTATATTACAAGCATTGTTATAGCATCTTTATATTGATGCTTATAAGTAAAGTTTGCCAGCATATAGCCTGCAACAAAATCGTTAAGGCCATGCAGTAAACCCCACAGTAATGGCTGATGTTTTAAGGTATTTATTGATGATTGCATTATTGATGATCAAGTAAAATTCCGATTCCGTAGCTTAAGCCATTTACCAAAAAAGAAATCAAAAGTGCCTGCCACCATTTGCATTTGATTAATAAGTAATATCCAATTCCTTCTAACAATGCCACGAGAATTTCAAGTAAAAAAATATTGACTGTTGTTTCAAAAAGAAAAATATGCAACAGTGGCCAGGTAAGCAGGTTTAATAAAAAGCCAATAAACAAAGCCTGCTTCCATTGTTTTTTAAAATAAAGAATTACCAATGGCAATTCAATCATTAGGGTGACAAAAAAATAAAAATATAAGGGCATTGTTTTATCTAACCATTACCAAAAAGAAAAAATATTATAGCCAAAAGATTTAGGAAAAAGCTTGCAATAATTGATTTGGCAATGCTTTTTTTAATAAGCAGGTTGTAAATGAAAACATCAGCTATCATCAAAACTAAAAGCACCAGCCAAAAATCTACTTCTGTATCATGATACAATACAGTTAGTAAAGGATAATAAGCAATGCTCGTTATAAGCCCTACCAGCAGAGCTTTCCAGCCTTGTTTAGTGTAAAACACCCAAAGTAAAACAGCTTTAATTATGAAAATGCCAAACAGCAATATTGATAAAGACATAAAATATTTTTAAGTTATGCGGGTTCGGTTTTATCATCAGCTTTTCGCCTGGTGAACATAAAAAATAATATTAAAAAGCCAATAGCAGATAATGAAATTAAAATATATTTATTTCGTTTTGCAGTGGCTGTATCATTTATTTCATCTGTATCAAATAACTGGTAAGGATATTCTGCTTTTGTTTTTTCAATAGTATATTTTGGCTTGCCGCTTTCAGGGGTAGAAAATTGTATGTTGAGGTTATAACCTTCGGCGTTTAAAATAAAAGAATCAACCATTTGATTGGTTATTTTATTTCTAACAAAAATGGTAATGGGTCCGTGCCATCTTTTTTCACCCTTTTCATAATATATCTGCACTTTTTCTCCATTGGTAATTTTATCAGTAGAATCTAATTCATCCTCTCTTCCGCTACGCCTGTTGATAATTTTAAAAAACTCATATTCCGGTAATTTATCAATTCCCGAAAAAACTGCAAAACACGGGGCTTTTGGCCTGCCAATGTTTGGTCCGGCATCTGCTTTAACCATGTGCGGCAATAATAAAATTACAATACAGTAAAATAAAGTTTTCATCCGGGTAATTTTGATGCTAATATAAGTGCATTTTAATATTTAACAGGCAAGGAGGCAATAAAACTGGCTGGTTAAAGTTTTTATAAAATAAACCATTCATCAAATTAAAAAAATATGGTTGTTTTTTAACCCCTACATTTATAAGATTACCCCCAAAATTAAATGAGGAAAATACTTTTACTGCTTACTTTTATTATCATTTTTCAAAATTTATCTGCACAAGTAAAAGGTGTTGCGGTAGATTCTGCAAGTAAAAATCCCCTGGATGGTTCAATTGTAGGGTTGGTTATTAAAGCAAACATTTCTGATACTGCTTATACCGTTACAAACCATAAAGGAGAATTTTCTTTTGATAAAGTTCCTGCGACCAATTTTTCTATAATAATCACCAACTTTGGTCATTGGCCTGTGGTAAAATTAATTATTGCAGATACTTTGCTAAAAACAATTGACTTAGGCAATATTTATCTAACAAACCGGGCAACTTTGCTTAACGAGATAGTAATTGAAATTCCGGCAGTTACCATTAAGGAAGATACTATAGAATACCGGGCTGATGGTTTTAAAGTAAAAGAAAATGCAGTTGTGGAAGATCTGCTAAAAAAATTACCGGGCATACAGGTAGATAAAGATGGCAACATTACGGCGCAGGGTAAAAAAGTTACTAAAGTAAAAGTGAATGGTAAAGATTTTTTTGGGGGAGACCCCAAAACAGCTACAAAAGAATTGCCGGCAAACATTGTTGATAAAATTCAAATTGTAGATGATTACGGTGATCAGGCAACGGTTTCGGGCATTAAAGATGGGGAAGCAGAAAAAGTGCTTAACATACAATTAAAGAAAGATAAAAACACAGGGTATTTTGGAAGATTTACTTTAGGTGCAGGAGATAAAAGCCGCTACCAGGCTTCATTTAATGGCAATTATTTTAAAGATGATCAGCAAATTTCCCTTTCTTCAAATTCAAATAATTCCAACCAATCGCTTTTTAATTTCAACAATGGCAACCGTGGCATGGGCTCCGGGCAGGGAATGAATGATTTAGGCGGCTCTGGCTCTGCGGTAAATGCGCCAGGCAATGGCGATCAAAATTTTTTGCAAAGCGGCAGCAGCAGTTCAGATGGTATTACCTCCAACAATTCTATTGGTATTAATTACCGGGATAAGTGGAGTAAAAAATTAAGCGTTTACGGCAGCTATAGTTTTGGTTTTAGAAACAGCCACGGCTCTAAGATTGTATCCCAACAAAATATTTTTCAAAATAAAATTTACTTAAATAACCAGAACAACAATTTTGAAAACAAAGGACAAAATCACCGCTTCTTTTTTAATATGGATTACAACATTGATTCATTTAATTATGTGAAGATAAGCCCCAGTGTATCTTATGCTACAACTGATGGGTTTAATAAAGTTTTGTTTGATTATTATACTGATGCCAGCGGTAAAACAAGTGAAGGTTACAGCAATACTTTTACTGAAAGTAAAGCACCTAATGTAAGCGCCAATGTTTTATTCAATCACAGGTTTCGCAAAAGAGGCAGAAATTTTTCAGCCAATTTAAACCTGGGCAATTCGGGTAATTCTGCCGATCAGGATGCACGAAATAATACTGTGCGTTATATTCCAACCCTTTCATCTGTAAATAATTTTTTATTCAATAACCAGGAGAACCAAAATCGCAATTATGGTGTAAGGTTCACTTATTCCGAGCCATTATCAAAAGTGAGATTTTTAGATGTTGCCCTTTCTCACAATTTTTCTTTTGCCAGAAATAATAAGCAAACATTTTCGGTTGATCCTTCAACTGGTTTTCAAACATTCAACCAGTTTTTAAGTAATGATTATGAAAACAATTATTTCACCAACAGGGCAAATGTTAGCATAAGAACCACACAAAAAAAATATAATTACACCGTTGGCGTAAGTGTTCACCCTGTAAGTTTAAAGGGCTATAGCAACACCAAAGACAGTGCCTACCAGACTATTAAAAGAGTAAATATTTTTCCTGTAGCAAGGCTTACATACAACTTTAGCAAAACAACGTCGCTAAGTATAAATTATCGTGGAGATGCCCAACAGCCCGGATTTAGCCAATTACAGGATGTGAGGGACAGTTCTAATTTACAATACCAGCGAAATGGCAATCCCAATTTGCGTCCGTC
The DNA here is from genome assembly GCA_046596995.1 of Chitinophagaceae bacterium. GTDB lineage: Bacteria > Bacteroidota > Bacteroidia > Chitinophagales > Chitinophagaceae > Ginsengibacter. Next base: position 7,110 of record JBKJLG010000169.1, on the reverse strand, counting down.
CATAAATCATTCAATAAATACATCTTTTAATAAATTCAATTTTGCCTCGGGTAACATTTTATTTACCAATTTATCCTTTACTACTATTCAAAATCAAATAATTTATAAGATAACCCAACTGGATAGTGCCGGTGCACAATTAAGTGTGCCACAAAATGTAAGCGGGTATTACAACACAAATGCGTATTACAATTTATCAAAGCCTTTTAATAACAGAAAAATTATTCTTTCAGTTAATGGCAAATTGAATTATACCAACAACATAAATATTATAGATGACTTTAAAACCACCGGAAAAAATTGGGTTGTAAGCCAGGGTTTTACTATAGAAATTAGCCAAAAGGAGTGGCTTGAAGTTGGCGCAGGTGTAAATTATAATCTTAATTCAATTACTTATAGTAACACTCAATCCAAAACTGTCTCCTTTCAGGATCAACAATATGGGTCGTGGTCGTTCACTAATAATATAAGCATTACTATTCCTAAAGATTGGATATTAAAATATGATTTTGATTATAACTTAAATACCGGACTTGCAAAGGGCATTAACCGAAACATTGCTTCATTAAACGCTTCGCTTGAAAAGCAATTGTTTAAAAAGAAAACAGGCATTATCAGGTTTCAGGGATTTGATCTTTTTAATCAAAACTCTGGTATAAACCGAAGCGTAAGTGCTAATTCAATTATTGATGTGCAGAGCAACCGGCTTACCCGATACTTCATGTTAACATTTATTTATCGCCTTCAAAAATTTGCCGGTAAGCAGCAGCAACCAAAAAATTCCTCCAATAATTTTCCTACCCGGTAGTTAAAAATTTTCGTTTAACAATTTCTTTTTCACTTAAAATTAATTCAGGCACGGTTTTGTACTATATGGTATGCAACCATTTAAAAAGGCTGCATATCTACTTGCAAACATCAGGAAAAAAATGAACGCCAGCCAAGCCTATATTGATTTTTCACCAACCTTAGAGCCATCGGCAGGTTTCACTAATTCACATTCTGATCTTAAAAGCTGGCTGCATTGTTTTTCCTCTCATGTAAATGCAGAATTGTTAGCAAATGGTTTTCAATACCCTGATAAATTTGCAAAGGGCTATGCTAAAGTTCATGAAATAGAAAATGGTTTTAGTTATCGCCTGGTAAATTATAAATTGAACACGGATTTTGTTTATAAGTGTGACCCTGCTACCGATTTTAGTTTGATATTATATTTCTATCAGATAAATTCATCTGAAAAAATATTATTTGAGGTTGGAGAAAATATTATTGAAATGGAAGGTAAGGCATACAGGGGCATTGTAATGACCAATAGCCGGATGAAACAAAAGCTGGCATTAAAGCATGGTGCTGAAGTAAAAGGCCTTACTATTCAATTAAGTGAAGAGTGGCTGAACGAGAAAATAAAAACTTCTGACACTAAAAATTATGATCTATTAAAGAAAAATAATTTTATACAAGATGTAATAACACCCAAGCATCAAAAAATATTGAACGATATTTTTAATCATGAAGACTCCAGCATGCCCGTGCTTTATCTTAATAGCAGGGTGTTGCGTTTGCTTGAAGCTTTTCTTGAAAATATTTTGAAAAGAAATATGGTGGAACCAATGCTAACCATGTCTTCAAAAGACTTTGAAAGCATTTTAAAAATTGAAGGATTGTTGCTTGAAAATTATGGAGAGGTTTTTCCGAAAATTGAAAAGCTTGCACGCCTTGCATTAATGAGTGAGAGCAAATTAAAAAAAATATACAAGCAGGCATTTGGTATGGGTTTGTACGAATACTATCAAAAAAACCGCATGCACAAAGCCAAAGAATTGCTTAGCTCAGGAGAATACACAGTTTCGCAGGTAGGCACAATGCTTGGATATCATAATCTTAGCAACTTTTCTGCTTCTTTTAAAAAAGAATTTTGCCGGTTACCCCGTGATTATCAACAGTTAGGCTGATAAATAAATAAAACTTCCTTCTTTTTACTTTTGTTTTCAAATACCCTGTTCGGGCATTGCAATAACGGTTGCGGTTATCATCTTTTAATATCGCCTTATATCTTTGTCATAACAATCCAGTTATAAAATCCTTATCCAAAGAAAACGTTGAATCCTATCCTCAAAAAGACCAATCTGAAGGTTGCCACAAAAGCTGATTAAAGCCTGTGTAACCACTAAAATCCAAGTCCCGCAAACCGGGACTTTTTTTGTGCCCAAACTTTCGCCGGCGCCTTTTTTTATTAGCAGCATTCACTTAACTTCGCACCCCGTAAACATTAATTAATGAGTGGTGCCTTAAAAGAAGTAAGAAACAGGATAAAAAGTGTACAAAGTACGCAGCAAATAACCAAAGCCATGAAAATGGTAAGTGCTGCCAAGCTAAGAAAAGCACAAGATGCAATAACGCAAATGCGTCCGTATGCAAAAAAATTGCAGGAAATGCTAAGCAACATTGTCGGCAGTGCTGAAGGTGATATCAGCATGAATTTAGCAACTGTTAGACCTGTAAAAAAAGTATTAGTAATTGTAGTAACCAGCGATAGGGGACTGTGTGGGGGCTACAACAGTAATTTAATAAAATTAGCTAAACAAACCATTAAAGAAAAATACAGTGAGCAAAACCTTAAAGGCAATGCAGAACTACTTCCGCTGGGTAAAAAAGGATTCGAGCACTTTTCAAAAAATAATTATAAAGTTATAGATCATTACTGGAATGTTTTTACAGACCTTAGTTTTGAAAATGTACAAAAAGCTGCAAAATTTGCCATGGATGCATTTGCTGCCGGCAAGGTAGATGCAGTGGAATTAATTTACAGCGAATTTAAAAATGCAGGTACGCAAAGATTTATTGCCGAACAGTTTTTACCGGTTGCAAAAACAGAAACAGCCGAAGGCCACAAACAGCAGGATTTTATTTTTGAGCCCAGCAAAAATGTTTTAATAGAAGAATTGATGCCAAAAATTTTAAATACACAATTATTCAAGGCAGTTCTTGATGCAAATGCAAGTGAGCATGGAGCCCGGATGACGGCAATGGATAAGGCAACAGAAAATGCGAATGAATTATTAAAATCATTAAAAATAAGTTACAACCGTGCAAGGCAGGCCGCCATTACAACAGAGCTTACAGAAATTGTAAGTGGTGCCGCAGCATTGCAGGGATAAACTAATGTGCTGATTTTATAATGTGCTAATTTGCTGATTAGAACTGCATTTTTTTATCATTAGCAAATTATCGAATCAGCAAATCAGCAAATTGAAATGGAATTAAGTACAATCATCCCACATATTGAAGCACTGATTTTTGCCAGTGATAAACCATTGAGCACTTTAGAATTGGTTGAACTTATAAATAATGCCCTGGGATTTATTGAAGATAAGGCAACCCTCGATCAGGTGGAATCTTCCATAGAGGCCATTCGTGATAAGTATGATTCAGAGTTTTATGCTTTTGAAATGAAAGAGAGTGGTGGTGGTTGGCAGTTTCTTACTAAAAAAGAATTTCATAAAACAATTGCCCAGCTTAATGCGGATAAATACTTAAAAAAATTATCTACAGCTTCGCTGGAAACCTTATCCATTATAGCTTACAAACAACCCATAACCAAAAGTGAAATAGAAATCATACGTGGTGTTAACTGCGATTATGCTGTGCAAAAACTTTTAGAAAAAGAGTTGGTAATAATTGCGGGCAGAAATGAAGCTGCTGTGGGCAAGCCACTCATTTATACTACCTCGAAATCTTTTATGGATTATTTTGGCATTAACTCACCCGAAGATTTACCCAAAATTAAAGAAGTATTAATGGAAGAATTAGTACAGGCAACAAAAATTACTAATGAAGATATTGCAGAAGAAAAGCAAGACGAGATTATTATTGAAACTGAAGAACAGTAAACTGGATATATATCCTTATTTCTAATTCTATATTTCTCATTTCTTATTTCATGTAATTTCGTTTCATGTCGCAAGTTTTATCTAATGAACAGTTAGCTGCTATTGCAGATGAGTATGGTACACCGGTTTATGTTTACCATGCAGAAAAAATAAAAGCGCAGTATCAAAAACTTGTTTCAGCTTTTTTAAAAACAAATGCTGTTTTTTTTTATGCCTGTAAAGCACTTACCAATATCAATGTGCTTAAATACATAAAATCTTTGGGCTGTAATATTGATTGCAGTTCTATTAACGAGGTAAAGCTGGCGCTGCATTCAGATTTTAATCCCAAACAAATTTTATATACATCCAATGGAATATCTTTTTCTGAAATTGAAGAAGCGCAATCACTCGGTGTCATTATAAATATCGACAGTCTTTCCAATTTAGAAAAATTCGGTAAAAAATTCCGGCATAATTATCCTGTTGGCATACGGTTGTTACCCAATATTATGGCTGGCGGAAATATTAAAATTTCAACAGGGCATGGCAAGAGCAAATTCGGAATTCCTGTGGAACAGATTGATAAAATTTTAGCGCTGGTTAGCGAGTATGATCTTCACATAAACTGTTTACACATACACACCGGCAGCGATATAAAAGATGTGGCAGTTTTTGTAAAAGGTATTGAAGTTTTGTTTGATCTTATTCCCCAATTTAAAGAGTTGGAAGTTATTGATCTTGGTGGTGGCTTTAAAGTTCCTTATCAGGAAGGTGATACGGAAACAGATATAAATTTGCTGGCACAAAAGGTAAGCGAATTATTTTCAAATCATCCTAATCCTGGGGGTCGTCCGCTTCAGGTTTGGCTTGAGCCTGGTAAATTTTTGGTTAGCGAAGCAGGCTGTCTTATTTCAAAAGTAAATGTGGTAAAGGAAAATGATGCTGCAACTTTTGTTGGTGTAAATACTGGTTTCAATCATCTTATCCGCCCCATGTTGTATGATGCCTATCACCATATAAAAAATATCAGTAACCCTGCGGGAGAAGAAAAAAAATATTCAGTTGTAGGCAACATTTGCGAAACAGACACTTTTGCGTGGGACAGATATTTGAATGAAGTGAGAGAAAATGATCTCCTTGTTTTTTATAATGCCGGAGCCTATGGGTTTCAAATGGCATCCAATTATAATTCCCGGTTTAAGCCAGCTGAGGTAATGGTGGAAAATGGCAAAGCAAAACTTATCAGAAAAAGGGATGAGTTTGAAGATATTTTAAAAAATCAAATCATTTAATTGCCTATTACCATTTTATTATTATTCATCCTATTATTGAATTGTTGAACTGCTGCTTTTAAAATCTGTGATAAACTGTCTGATAATTTTTTGTTATCAATTAGATTTTTTTTTAGCAATGGGTCAGTTTTAAAATTATACAGTTCCTTTGGCTCATCATTTATTGATACAAGCGCATAATCTTGCAGAAATAATCTGTAAGTCTCACCATCTCTGTTTAAAAAAAATCCGGTACTGCTATCCAGCATATTTTTTCCAAAAGAAACAAACGGTTTATCAGTACCTGTAATGTTTACAATCGTTGGGAGTATATCGGATTGCTGAACTACGTTATTATAAATTTTTTTATTAGTATCCGAAGGGTTAAAAATCAATATCGGAATTCTAAATTGGTTTACATGATTGCCAAGTATAGCATCAAAAGACATAACCGAATGATCTGCACATATAAAAAAAATGGTATTGTTATACCAGGCTTGCTTTGCAGCGGTATCAAAAAACGATTTTAACGCATGATCAGTGTATTGTACTACTTCTGAATATTCTTCGTGTCCTTTTTTAAAAATATTTTTATATTGATTAGGAACGTTAAACGGATGATGGGAAGAAACAGTAAAAATTCCTGATATAAATGGCGGTTGCATTGCATTTATTTTTTGAATACTATATTGTAAAAAAGGTTCATCCCAAATACCCCAGGTACCATCATAGTCTGCGTCATTATTATATTCATTACGCCCATAATATTTTTCAAATCCAGCCAAACTTGCCAGATCATTCAATTTAAATGAGCCGTTATTACCGCCATGAAAAAATGCTGAAGAATAGCCCATAGGTTTTAATAAGGATGCTATTCCGGTAAAATTGTTGCCGGCATATTTGGTATACAAAATTTCCACTTCAGCCAAAGGGGGAATACTGAATATGGTTGTAAAATTTCCATCAATTGAAACATGACCATTTGCAAAAGCATTTGTAAATACAGTGGAATGATCAATGAGCGAATCCAAAAATGGTGTGTAAGTAAGTCCACTGTTACCTAACCTGCCAATAAATCTATGAGCAAAACTTTCCAGGATGATAATTATAATGTTAGGTTTTTTTCCGGTTGCAGGTATAGCTGCATATTGAACAGGAAAAACTTTGTTTACTTCATCTTCAGAAAAATAATTTTTTTCAGATAATTTTTTTTTACCGAAAGCGTGTAAAAAAACAAATGGTGTATTCAATACTGCACTGGTTTGCTGCACCGGTGCGTATTCAACAGCCATTAATGGGTCTATCGGTTGAATTTGAAAGCCACCTCTTGCCAACAATACAGATAAACCCATTACTAATACAAAAGAGAATAAGCGTACGGGTAAAGTAATTTTATAATTACTCGCTTTTTGTTTAAGTGTTTTGTTGTATAGCCAATTTATTACCATCAACAAAACAATAAATAGTAATAGCAAATACCAATATTGTAACAAATAGGGTACGCTCAATCTTTTAATATCACCCATTATATAAAATACGTCCGGTTGCATCCTTTTAAATGTAAAAGGGAAATAAATTACATCAACAAAATTGAGTGCAATAAAAAAACCATTGGTTATCAAAAAAAACCATTTTATTATTAAGGCTAACTTACCTTCTTCAAGGCTTTTATAGTAAGTAGCATGTAAAAGAATAAAAAAAATATTGGAATAAATGATGGCGCTAAAATTAAACCTTATCCCGCCGATAATAATGGAAATCAAATTTTCAAAAGAATCAATGTGCAGATATTTATCATTACTCCAGATAAACAAGCACTGTGTAATAAAATAGATTACTGCAATGATCATTAATCTTTTAAAAAGCAGTAATACATTTTTCATAATTCAAAAATAAATTTACTAACGTAATATTACATGCATTATTAATAAAATGGCTAATGAACTCAGCAAATAAGTTTATAACAA
>JBKJLG010000019.1:0-4627 GCA_046596995.1 Chitinophagaceae bacterium | reverse complement strand
GTACGAAACATTTCCGTTTAACATACCGTGCTGAAAATTTTGATAGGCATCTGTTTTTAATTTAGCCAAAAGCCCCTTACGCATTTTAGGCATATCTTTTTCGGGCACAATTATTTTAGCATAATAAGAAACAGATTGTGGCGCAACACTAACCAGTAACTCACCTTTAGTAATTACATTGCTTGTTTTTTTTGTATTAAATATAAAGTTTACAATACCAGCGCTGGCAGAAATGATATTAAGTTTACCAAGCTCTCCGCTTAATTTAGTGAGGGTTTCTTTTGCCTGGATCAACTGGCTTTCATAATCGCTTTTAGCCTGTATTAATCATTGGGCATTTTCTTCTAACTGAACTTTATTAAGCAGCAGGTTATTTTGTTCTCTTGTAAAATTATTGTACACAAGACTTTTATCAGATAACTGCTTATTACGCTGGCTTTGAAGGTTTGAAAGATTTTCTTTTAAAGATAAATTTGCATCTTTGGTATTATTTAATTCGTATTTACTAAGCATATCTTTTTTATACAGGATAGAATCTCCCATATATTTTTCATTGGCTGATGAAAGTTTTTGCTTTTGAAAATCGTATTGCTCGTCCATTGTTTTCATATCATTAACCAGGCGATTAATATCAAGCTGATATTTTTGTGCTGTAATATCGCTTGTCTGGTTAATGGCAGAGCGCTTTTTTTCAAGCGTGCCCTGCAGTACATTTATTGAATTTATTTTTTTTTGCAAATATTCAATTTCAGTTCTTGTTTTCGCCATCTGCTCTTTGTAATCAGGATTTTCCATTGTCATTAAGGTATCACCAGCATTTACAGGCTGACCTTCCTTAACATTAAGTTTTATTAATTGAGCATCGTATGGAGCTTTGTAATCTGCCTGGGGATTGGAAGAAACAATTTCACCTTCCCTAACCGTAATTGTTTCATTAATTTTTACGGTAACCAGCAAAACAATTGTGGTTAACAACATAAAGATCAATATTCTAAAAAACCACAGGGTAAAATTATACCCCCTGAAGTTATAATTGTTCAATATTTCCATTTTGAATGGTTAATGTTTTTGAGAATTTTAAATGCTCCAGATCTTCATGTGATATTATTATAAATGATCTTTGTGCTTCTTTATTTAGATATTTTTCAATTTTTTCTTTTGATTCTTTATCAATGCCAGAAAGGGTTTCATCAAAAATGATAAGAACTGCATCGGAGAGTAATGCTCTCATCATTAATATTTTTTTGCGCTGCCCTGTAGATAGATTTTTTCCCCCTTCATTAATGATAAAATCCAGTCCTTCTGCTTTATCAGAAATGAAATCATACAAGCCAACCTCTTTTGCGAGTTCTAAAATTTTGGCTGTGTCGGCAGAGTAATTAAAAGAAATATTATAACCCAGCGTATCATTAAACAAAATATCTTCATTGCTTACCAGCAATATCTTTTTTCTAATTTGAGAAGGATTATAAAAAGTAAACTTTTCATCATTAATTAATATTTCGCCAGAATCAGGCGCATACAACAATGATAAAACTTTACAAAAAGTGCTTTTTCCAACGCCATTTTTTCCTTCAAGCCTAATTCTATCACCCCTTTTTATTACAACACTCAAATTTGTAAATACCGGCCGCTGCGGAATGTAGTGAAAGGCTACATTTTTAAATTCAATTTTTTCTAATTCAAAAGATTTTATTTTAGCATGAAATACAGGAGGGGCTGTTGTTTCTGCAGCACCGAAATCAAAATAGCGGTTTAGTATGATCGCATTTTCCTGCAGGTCTAAATTTTCATCGAGTATGCTACTTACCGAGCCGAACACCTGCCCTGATAAAAGTAAAAATGTAATTATCTGACCAATGGAAAGTGTTTTATAAGTAATAGCCGTTTGCGAAAGAAAGATGAGAATTAAAATTCCGGCAATTATCATTATAAAATTTATAACCCCTGAGTTAACCAAACTAACATACTTAACCTTGCGCTGTATAGCTAAAATGCTTTTAATTTTAGGCGCTAAACGCTGTGTGAACAAGCCCTCGAGCCTGAAAGATTTTATAACCTGCAAGCCATCAATGTTTTCGAAAAGTGCAGAAAACAAACTGGATTTTTCCAGGAAACGACGCTTTTCATTTTCTCTTATGTACGGGCTTACGAGATAAAACCAAATAACAAAAACAATTAGAATGGCAACCACTATCAAACTTATCTTCCAGCTTATAATAAATAAAACAAAAAGAGAATAAATGGTTATAAAAGTGTCAATTAAAATACTTGTAAAAAATCTTATAAAAAAAGTTTTTAATTGTAAACTGTCTTTAATTCTTTCAGTAAGATCACCCCTGCTGAATGTATGGATGTAACGAATTGAAAAAGTATTTAGCTTTTCAATAAATGAGGTGAGGAAAAAGTTATCAAAAATATTGGCAAGATGGATTGATATGAAACTTTTATAAGTTGATAGTATTAAATTAAATAACCTGAATATACCCAACCCAATGGCGAATAAAATGAGCAAGTTTAAATTATAACTGGGCAGTATATTGTCAATTAAAATCTGGCTGCTGAAAATAGTAAGCTGCGCTATTAAAGCCGCCACGATAGCCGTAGTAATATATATGAACCATAATTTATGATATGGCTGCATTTCTTTCACCAGTCTTCTGTAAGAGTTAACAGGCTTTTCGGCACCGGGCACTACAGGTTGCTGCACAACTAACTCATCACTTTTATGAATGGTAAGCACTACAGGCACGGTAATGCGGAGCTTTGCTTCTTTTATTTTTAAAGTTTTAAACTGCTGTGGTATAGTGGTTAGCTGCTGATTATAAAGTAAATCTTTTAAAAAATTCTTTTCAGCAATTACATCCGCAAAGCCAAAATTTTCTTTTATGTAAGAAAAATAAGTAAGCTTATTTATTAAGTCTCCTTTATCATGCTCTTCAATTTCATCTGGCTTTATGCCGTAAACCGCAAGCTCTTCGCTAATGGTTTGCTCAATCACCTGGCTATTGCTTACATAATCATAATTAGCCGTAGCCGTATGAGCATGATTCATTAATTCTGTAAAGGTCCAGTTGAAAGTTTGCCCTGCTGCAGGATCAAGAATACGTACCTTTTTTTTATATATACCTTGTATAACAACATAATGCTGACCATGCGTATTTTTTACCGGCAAAATACATGGCAAAAATTTTTGAAGTTTTTCAGGATTAAATTTAAGGGTGTTAAGATCGAGCAGATTAAAAGCGGTATTAAAATGCTGCTTGTCAAAAAAATCTTTGATGTCATGCAGGCTAGATCCACTGTTTGTCAGGTAAATATTTTCTTCAATATACTTTCTGTTAATATGAAGGCCGTGAAGGTTATAAATAATTTTTACGGCACTTATGCCACAATCATTATGCTTTAGTTGTTGGTCTATTACTTTGGGCATTAATTTAATTTAAACCAGGTTATGTGCAGAAATATTTTTTTTATAATCTTTTAAAATGGCAGTTGCGCTTTTAAAACGTTGCTTTGGTTTTTTATTCAGGCATTTTTTAATAATTGCTATCAGCCATTCAGGCACTTTAAAGTTGGTATAAGAATTTTCAGCATATACCGCTTCCTGCTCTTTAATATTTTTTGCCAGTTCTTCCCAAACAAAGCCTTTAAAAGGCATGGTGTTGTACAACACACGATACATTAATAAACCAATTTGATAAACTTCAGAATAAAAATCAGGCTCTTTGGTATATTTCTTAAAGCTTGAAATTCTTATTCTTTCCGGTGGCATGTACGAATTTACGCCGCCAAATACGGTTACTTCTGTGTTTTCCAGCTCAACTATAAACGACATGCCCAGATCAATTATTTTAATTTCATTTTTGTCGTTTACCAAAACATTAGAAGCATGTATATCTCCGTGTATCAATTTATGTTCATGAATAGAAGAAAAAGCTTCCAGCATATCTTCTATTATTTTTAAAGATTTTTTTTTTGTAAGCTCAGGAGATTCCTTTAAAAATTTTGAGAGCGATTTGCTTTCAAAATATTCAATAACAATATACGCCTGCTTTTGATTTTTGGTAAATGAATGTGCCCTTGTTATGCAGGGTATATTCTTCACTTTATCCAACAACTTATATTCATTTTCCAGTTCTTCAACCTCTTCAAGATAAATATCGTTATTTAAAGTTTTATTTTTATTCAATAATTTTACTACATATTGCACCCCATTTTTTTTATCCTGCGCCAGGTAAACATCTAAATATTTACTTTTAGATATTACTTTTAAAATATCCATACTTTTTAAAGTATCACCTTCTTTATACAGGGTTTCTCGGGAAACAAGTTTGACCTCTGCATTTTTAGGTACCAGTATTTTTTTATCACATAAAAATTTAAAAAAGGAAGAGCATTTTTGCTTTATTTCCTTATTGTCATTTTGTAATTCAAGTTGTATTTCATTTAAAACAGCCTTGTGTGATTTTGGCGGAGAAAATTTATCCAGGTAATATTTTATAGTTTCATTTATCAGGTACTCTCTATCTTTAGCCCTGTTGTTTAAAATGTAGTGCCCATTTTTATATTGCTGTGGAATATTTTCAGCATCATAACCTTCAAGGCCGGTAATGGTAATATTATC
>JBKJLG010000327.1:0-5410 GCA_046596995.1 Chitinophagaceae bacterium | reverse complement strand
AATAATATTTGTAGAAAGAGGAACATTAGTGAACAATCCAAGCGTAAAACCTACTGTAGATTTCATATCCACACCCGGACCCTGATCTTCCTTAAAATTAATAGAAGCAGATGTAATACCACCTGTAATACCAACTTGTGCCATAGCAGTTGATGTAAAACTTACAACAATTGCCAAAATCAATAATTTTTTCATGATAATAGTTTTGGTTAAAAATGTTAGTAGTTAATTCGTAAACAAAAATGAAGTTAATTTTCTTACAAACCATACCTATTAGTGGGTATTTTTTCAAAAACAGTTAGTATTCAACTCTTAATATGCGATAAATTTCTCAACATGTCTTTCGTCATTTTCTCAAGATCATATTCAGATTGCCAGCCCCAATCTTTTTGAGCAACGCTGTCATTTATGCTTTGTGGCCAACTGTTTGCAATTTCCTGCCTGTAATCTGCATTGCAAGTCATTTCAAATTCAGGGATATTTTTTTGGATCTCTGCAGCAATTTCTATCGGAGAAAAACTTATGGCACTAATATTATAAGATGTGCGTACAGAAATTTTATCTGCATCGGCTTCCATTAATTCCACGGTTGCCCTTATTGCATCAGGCATGTACATCATCGGTAAATAAGTATCTTCTTTTAAAAAACATTCGTATTTTTTTTCTTCCAGCGCAGCGTGAAAAATCTCTACTGCATAATCTGTTGTTCCGCCGCCAGGCGCACTTTTATAACTTATAAGCCCGGGATAGCGCACACTTCGCACATCTACACCATAGCGGTGATTATAATAATTACACCAAAATTCTCCGGCATATTTACTTATGCCATACACGGTAATGGGCTCAATAACGGTTTGCTGCGGGCAATCTTTTTTGGGAGATGTAGGCCCAAATACAGCAATACTGCTGGGCCAAAAAACTTTTGTTAGCTTTTCTTCTTTGGCAATATCTAAAACATTTAACAGGCTTTGCATGTTTAAATTCCAGGCAAGAGAAGGATTTTTTTCGCCGGTGGCTGAAAGTATTGCTGCCAGCAAATAAATTTGGGTAATACCTTGCCTTATCACTTGTACATGCAGCATTTCTTTATTCATCACATCCATACTTACATACGGCCCCGTACCCTTAATAAGATCATTTTCCTCCCGCAGGTCAGATGCTATTACATTTGCACCACCGTAAATTCTTCTTAATTCCAGGGTTAGCTCAACCCCAATTTGCCCGCAGGCGCCTATCACTAATATTTTTTCTTTAATCATATTTTTAAAATAATAGGTAAAAGTAAAATTGAATATTGAAAATAGTAGTTTTGATGATGGAAAATTATTTACAGCAACTTTTTGATGGACAACTATATAATAAAAATAATTTTTTTTTGATGGCAGGTCCCTGTGTAGTGGAAAGTGAAGACATCGTTTCAGAAATTGCAGAAACAGTTTCTGGCATTTGCAAAAAATATGAAATACCGTATATTTTTAAAGCTTCCTATAAAAAAGCAAACAGAACAAGCGGCAATTCTTTCACCGGTATTGGCGATGATAAAGCAATGCAAATAATTAAAAAAACAGGAGAAAAATATTTGGTACCCACTGTAACGGATATTCACACTGCGGAAGAAGCAGCTGTTGCGGCTGAGTTTGCCGATGTTTTGCAAATTCCCGCTTTTCTTTCACGCCAAACAGATTTATTGCTGGCTGCAGCAAAAACACAAAAAATTATCAATGTAAAAAAAGGACAATTTTTAAGCGGCGAAGCAATGAAATTTGCCGTTGAAAAAATTAATGCAGCAGGCAACAAAAAAGTTATGCTTACAGAAAGAGGAAACACTTTTGGATATCAGGATCTTGTTGTTGATTACAGAAATATTCCGGCAATGAGAATGCATAATGTGCCCGTGATAATGGATTGCACCCATTCTCTTCAGCAGCCAAACCAAAGCAGCGGCATTACCGGCGGTAATCCCCAATTAATAGAAACCATTGCCAAAGCAGCCATCGCCTGTGGCGCAGATGGAATTTTTATTGAAACCCATCCCACACCTGCAACAGCAAAAAGCGATGGCGCCAACATGCTGCCATTGCATTTACTGGAAAATTTAATAGAAAAACTAGTACGGATTAGAAAAGCAATTCTCTAAAAAAATCACATAAATAATTTGCTGGGTAGCTTTTTAAATTCTTTTTTAAATGCTGTAGCAAAATTGCTGAGATTGCTATACCCCAATTGAGAGCCAATTTCTTTTATTGAATATTTGTGAGACATTAATAAGGCCTTTGCCCGTTGCATTCTGTTTTTTTGAAAATACTGGTACAAATTATTACCATACAATTTTTTAAATTTGTTTTTAAGCGTTGTGGCGCTCATGGCTGCTAATCTTGCTAAATACGGTACAGAAGGCGGTGGCGTAGAAAAATCTTTAACCAGGCAAGCTTCAACTTCCATTAACCTTTTCACTTCATCATCAGAAAGTTTTACTTTTTCCGCACTGCTCAGTTCCTTATCTTTTACATATAAATAATTAAAAAATTTTTCAACCATAAGCATTATTCGATTTTCAATAACCGAGCGGCGCATTGTATCTTCCATATCACTGTTCATCACTTCAGTAAATAATGTGCGGTACTCAACATCAAACGGAGCAAAATTGTAAGCCCCCGTTTTTAAAGCAAAATATTTAAGTAAGATATTATCCAAAGTGGCAATGTCTAAATATTGAGCAAGCCATTGCCTGCTTATAATAATATTAATGCCTGTAACGGGTGTACCTGCAGAAATGGAAGTTGTGAAATCTGCCAGTGAGCTGGTAAGTAATGCTGAAGCTCTTTGCTGGTTACTCTCCCAAATGTAGTCACTGTCTATCTTTAGCATTAACGATTCAGTAATAGAAACATCATCAAAGCGAAGCGTATAAAATTCTTTACTTACTTTTTTTTGTTGCAGATACAATTCTTCTTTAAGAGTAAAATTGTAGAGCAAACATTGTAAACCGTTTGATAAAATAAGGCTTTTAAAATATCCTTCGCCCCTTTCTTCCGGCAAAAAAAGTGTGTTGCGTTCAGGCTTGGTTTTTATTTTATTTGCTGTAGCAGCAATAAATTTTGAGTAATCGGTATATGCGTTGTCAATTGTAAGCATCCTGTAGGTCTGGTAAAAAATTCGGGCAAATGTAAAAAATTATTCTAATAGTCCTTTTGGAGCAATATTAAACTGCCGGGTAAAAGCCAATACAAAATTAGAAACATTGCTGTATCCTAATTTTTCGCTCACTGCTTTTATGGATTGATCTTTTTTTTCCAACAACTCATACCCTTTTTTCAACCGTTGCTGCTGGTAATAATTGTAAATAGACGTGCCATACACATGCTTAAAAGTCTGTGAAAGTCTCGTTTCAGATAACCCTGCTAATGTTGCCAGGTAAGCAACCGTTGGGGGTATTTGAGAAAAAGTATTTAGTTTTTTTTCAACTTTTTTCAAGCTTAATATCTCAGCGGCAGTTAGTTTAAATTTTTCGCCTGTATTTTGCAGGCTTGCATGCGCCCTGGTAAAAAACTGCTCAATCAATAATAAAATGCGGTTGTGGTAAAACATATTTTGCATAAAACTATTTTCACCGGCACTCCACATTTCATTTATAATTTTTTTATAATCATCATGTAGCTTTTCTTTTTCACCTGCCTCAGATTTTACAGGAATGAATTTCTCAAACAAACTCATTTTTTTACTAAGCCCGATATAATTTGATAGCCAGGCTTTACTGAATAATATTTTTACATATTGCAAAGAAGATCCTTTTTTGAACACTTCCCAATGCTTAAACGATTCACTCGTCAATCTTACAAAAGAAGTAATGAGCATTTTACTTCCCTCCTCTTTTGGAGGATAGTTTTCGGTTTCATCAAAATTTAAAATATAATCGCCATCATTTGTATTGCCGCTTTTTACAAGTACATCTTTTTTAAAAGAAATGTTTGCCATTAAAGCCTGCAAGCCGTTGGGTAGCTGCACAATTTTTATCACTCCATTCCCTAATTCTTCAGGTAACTCAACTGCATTATTTTCTATTTTAATTTTTAGCTGCGCAGATATTTTTTTTAAAAGAGAAGTGTAATTATTATGCGAAAGGTTTAATATAACCACAATACAATTTTATCAAAATTAAAAAACAAGACCTAAAGATACCGGAGAGGATTGCGCCTTGAACTTTGGATGTAGTTTTTAATATTCATCCAAAAGGCAATGAACAAATAAAATATTACCGGGGAACCCAATGTTAAAAAAGAAATATAAATAAAATACCGCCTTATTACTGTTGTCGCAATGCCCATTTTTTCGCCAATAGCCGCACACACCCCAAAAACCTGCCACTCAATAAAATGCTTTATTTTTTTCATTAAGCGAATTTAAAAAAAATATCACCAAATACCAGTGTAAACTTATCTACTCTTCATCATTGCATTTTTGTAAATTTGCAGCTATAATAAAAATCATATTTTTTTTGATGATTTTTTCATCTCCCTGTTATATTTAAAATATTTAGCGATGGTATTTGATATTGAAATGATAAAAAAAGTGTATGCCAATTTAGGAACAAGAGTTTTAGCAGCACGTAAGGCAGTAAAAAGGCCATTAACATTAACTGAAAAAATTTTATACACACATCTTTGGCAGGGAGAAGCTACCGAAGCTTTTGAAAGAGGTAAAAGTTATGTTGATTTTGCACCTGATCGTGTTGCCATGCAGGATGCAACAGCACAAATGGCCTTGTTACAGTTTATGCAAGCTGGCCGTACTAAAGTTGCTGTTCCTTCAACTGTTCATTGCGATCATTTAATACAGGCAGAAGTTGGCGCCACACCCGATTTGGCAAAAGCAAAAGATCAAAATAAAGAAGTGTATGATTTTCTTGCATCCGTTTCTGATAAATACGGCATTGGTTTTTGGAAACCCGGCGCAGGCATTATTCACCAGGTGGTATTAGAAAATTATGCCTTCCCCGGTGGAATGATGATAGGCACAGATTCTCATACTGTAAATGCAGGAGGATTGGGGATTGTGGCTATTGGTGTTGGCGGCGCAGATGCATGTGATGTAATGGCAGGGTTACCGTGGGAATTAAAATTTCCAAAGCTTATTGGCGTAAAGCTAACGGGTAAATTAAGCGGATGGGCAGCCTCGAAAGATATTATATTAAAAGTTGCCGGCATACTAACCGTAAAAGGCGGTACAGGTGCCATTCTGGAATATTTTGGGGAAGGCGCTAAATCATTATCATGTACAGGCAAAGGAACCATTTGTAATATGGGTGCAGAGATTGGTGCAACCACTTCTATTTTTGGTTATGATGAAAAAATGGCAGAATATTTAAGAGGAACCGGCAGGGCTGAGGTGGCGATGGCCGCTGA
This sequence comes from Chitinophagaceae bacterium, assembly GCA_046596995.1. GTDB lineage: Bacteria > Bacteroidota > Bacteroidia > Chitinophagales > Chitinophagaceae > Ginsengibacter. The sequence continues at coordinate 8 of JBKJLG010000327.1, read as the reverse complement.
TGAAGTTG
>JBKJLG010000102.1:0-2535 GCA_046596995.1 Chitinophagaceae bacterium | reverse complement strand
TTAAAAAATCTTTTTGCAAAGCATACAATTCCCTCAAAGCAGATAATTTAAATTTCATTACCTGTTCATAATCCACATGCGATAAAGCATTCAATTGTTTCTTCTTTTTTAAAAGAGCGTTTACAATTGATACATTTTTAGTGTTTGCAACTTTATTTAAATTTATATACAAAGGATGTAAAGCAAAAGCCGAAATGGAGGCATAGGGATAGGAATCTTTATTGGTATGTGTGGCAATGGTATCATTAACCGGCAACAGTTGCAACATTTTGATTTCTGCTACTTTCGCCCAATCAACCAGTAATTTTATATCAGCAAACTCACCTGTGCCAAAACCATTTAAAGATCGTAAACTAAAAACGGGAACAGCAATGCCTGCACCCCGCCATCTTTTAGTAAAATTTATAAGTCCATCGTGATTTATGGTTAGTGAGTTGTTGGCAACTCCATGTTTTACTTTTCGGTTAGGACCATCTTCAAAAACAAATGTTTTTTGCTTTGTGTTGTAAATACCATATTTATAGTCAACAGGAAAATCTTCTTTTCCCAAATTTAACCTCACGGTATGCCAGTTATTATTTCTCTGTAGAGGAATTAATTTTTTTACATCCCAATCTTTAAAAAATTTGCCTGAACCTGTTATGCAAACACATTCATTTGGTTGCAGCAAAGGTGCTTTTATTTTAAAATAATGAGTGGGATTTTTGGGCTCCCTGAAGAAAGGTGTTTTATTTTGTGGCTGCGAAAAAATTTGAGTAAAAGGCTTGGTAAAGAAAACATTTTCAATTTGGGAAGCATCGTTCCATACATCGCATGTAATTATGGTTAAATTTCTACCGACATTAATTTCCTTGTCTTTATCAGCATCGTACAGGCAAGTACCATCAGCATTTTTAATATTGTATTGATAATTTATTTCTCTAATAGTATCACCAACCTCAATTTCACACCGCCAATTGTTTTCATCAACATATGATAGTGGGTATACATTATCATTTTGGTTATTGTATGATGCAGGAAGGTTGAGCGTAATGAAAACCAACTGCCCAAACTGTGATGAATATTTTAAATTAAATTGTATTAACATTTTTATTACTCCTTATAAAAAGGCGGCAATTTAAACAACAAATAATACAATCCTGAAAATAAAAAAGGCTGCCACCAGGCAACCTTTAATATTATGCAAGCATTTTCAGCTTTTATTTTTTCCCTTTTTTATGCAACATTGTTTCATTCTTCATTGCAACTTTATGTTTTTCATTTGATTGTTTAACCATCGTTTTTTGCTGTTGATTGGTTAATGCATCATTGTCTTTTATTGTTTGTATTTCTGTTTTGTGCGTTGTATTAATCGCTTTGCGGTGAGTGCTTCTATTATGAGTTAAGGGATAAGTTTTTTTAGCTTTCTTAACTTTTTTATGACTCTGACCGTGTGCAGATTTGCTATTAGATTTTTGAGCAACTGCGCCTAACGATATAAAGCCTCCAAATAATGCAATAAATAATAACTTTTTCATAGTTTAAATATTTTGTTTGTGTGTATAAGGCAGCAATCATGCCGAAAAAATATTGTAGCCAATAATAAAAAAAGGTTACCCCTTCAGATAACCTTTCAACTAAGATATTAATCGCAATTAGAATTATATTAACTAAAACCTGTATCCCCCGGATAATCCTAAAAATATCTTCCCTTTTTCGAGCATAGATTTAAAACTATTATCCGGCTTTAGCCGCAAACCATAATCATAAGAGATAGCCGGCGTTACATAACCGTTATCAAAAAGAACCTGGTAACCTGCCTCTATTCCGGGTTGAAATACAACCGCCTTATTTATTGATGATTGTTTGCCCGAACTGTTGCTAACTATTTTATTAAACCATATAGCCGTTCTAACGCCTGCAAATAAATTACCATCCGTGCTGGTTCCGAAAGCGTAACGGTAGCCTGCTAAAATTCCAAATCCTTTTTCACCTGCCATCAATTTTTTTGAACCAAAAATAAATGCTACACCAAGATTCCAGCTATTACTATTCTGGAATCCATCATACCTGGCACCGGCTATGTTTATACCACCATGATATTTATATTCAACGCCAATTGCGGAGGTAGTTAAATTTTTAGCAGTTGTTGCGCATGTGGGACATGTACCCGGGTTGGGCTGTGCCTCAGCCAAAAATGGTAAACTAAGCATTATAATAAATGCTGCTTTAATTAGCCTTTTGATATATTGTTTCATAATAATTTTTTAGCCCGATAATTTCCGGATTAATCTGCGATTATTTTAGTTAAAAATTTAGAATTATCAGGCCTGATCACTTCCAGGTGATATAAACCTTTTATCTTTTTACCCAACTCAATTTGTTCAATGTTGTTGCTTGTTGCATGATAAATTTGTTTGGTAAAAACAGTTTGACCGATATTATTAATTAAACTTATTTTGTAAAGCCCTTGGGGCATATTATCAAATTTAATTTTAATACCGCCGTTAACTACAGGATTAGGAAACAGAGACAAACCAGGTTTACCACTCTGTA
>JBKJLG010000248.1:0-4433 GCA_046596995.1 Chitinophagaceae bacterium | reverse complement strand
TTGTGACAATGCAAAGGAGCGATGCCCGTTCTTTCCATCCACGGCAAAACAATTCCATTACAATTTCCCCGATCCTGCAAAAGCAACAGGCAGTGAAGAGCAAATAATGCAACAATTCAGAGAAGTAAGAGAAGGCATCAGGAAATTTAGCCAGGATTTTGTTACAGTAAATTTATAATATTTAGGTTTAAAAAAGAAATAGGTTTAAAAAAAAGAAATAGGCAAATTCAGCATTACAGTTTTTGGTGAAAAACCTGTTGCATGTTACCGACCAGATCGTTCTAATTAATTTTTATTGGCAAGGAAATCGGTAACTTTTGTCACTAGTTCATTTATATTAAATGGCTTGGCAATAAAAGAATCTGCGTTGCAAACTTTTATCACATTATCCCAACTGGAGTGGGCTGAAAACATGATGACAGGTATATGAGCCGTTGAAGGATTGGCTTTTAACCTATTGCAAAGGTCTCTGCCATCCATGCCCCCAAGAAATACATCAAGCAAAATAATTTGCGGGCAAAAAGATGTAATGCGTGAAAAAGCCTCGTCTCCCTTTTGTATGGTTGCAATTTCAAATCCATGCCTTTCAAAAATCAAGGTTACCAGTTCGAGTATATCCTTATTATCATCAATAACCAATACCTTTTTCATGTGCTGTAAGTGAATTTACAGCTTCACAAAAAGTAAACCATAATTAAACACCGGTGTAAGTTTTACTTCTTTATCTCCTCGTATTCAATATAATCCTCATTTACGGGCTTTTTTTCAGGCGCATTGTCCGGTGAGGTTTGCTGCTGGCTATTCCGCTTCATTTGTTCCTCCATTTTGTTTTGCATTTCCCCAAATTGCTTTTTTACCTTTTTTGTAGTTTGGTAAACAGGAATAATAAAATCAAATATCAGCTTGTATAAAATATATAGTAAAATAAGTTCGCCGGCTAAACGTAAAATCTGAGTCATAGTGCAAAAGTATTATTTAAAAAGGTTTGCAATACATTGCCGCATTAATTAACGTGAATACAACAACCGCAATACAGGTAAAGTATAATTTGGTACGTAATTACTAATTGTATTATATTTGCAGCGGAAAAAGATTTAGTGAAAGGGAACGGCTTCGTTCCCTTATTCTTTTACCAAAACCGTAGATAAAGGTTAAGTATGAGTACCGGTACAAAACAAGTTATAGAAGATTTTATAAATGCTGAATTAAAAAGCAGTGAAGATGTTTTTTTGGTGGAGCTGAAAATAACACCCGGTAATGACATCAAGGTTTTTCTGGATGCAGATAAAGGTATTACCATTGAAAAGTGCACAAAACTTAACAGGGCATTATATAAGCATATAGAAGAAACAGAAATGTTTCCTGAAAATAATTTTTCTTTAGAAGTTTCTTCACCCGGCATAGATGAGCCTTTAAAACTTAACCGGCAATACTTAAAAAATATTGGCAGAAAAGTGGAAGTTACATTAACTGACGAAACAAAAAAAGAAGGAAAATTAATTTCTGCTACCCAGGATGAAATAACCATTGAAGAAAAAACAGGGACAGGTAAAAAATTGAAAGCTCAAACAACAAATATTTTATTCAATCAGATAAAGCACACCGTTGTGCTGGTAACATTTTAAAAACCATTTGGTATGGCTAGTATTAATTTAATTGATTCTTTTCAGGAATTTAAAGATGCTGAAAACATTGACAGGCCTACGTTAATGAAGGTGATGGAAGATGTATTTAAAACCCTCATTCGTAAAAAATATGGCTCTGATGAAAACTTTGACGTTATTGTAAATGACCAAAAAGGCGATCTTGAAATTTTTAGAAGAAGAACAATTGTAGATGATGATGATCTGTACAACACCCTTACAGAAATTGAATATAAAGATGCCATTAAAATTGAGCCCGATTACCAGGTAGGCGAGGAATTGTATGAAGAAGTGGACATTCAAAAAGAATTTGGAAGGCGGGCAATTCTTGCCGGCAAGCAAACCCTCGCAAGCCGCATTAATGATCTTAAAAAGAATATCTTAATTAAAAAATACGAAGACCGCGTTGGTGATATTATTAACGGAGAAGTTTACCAGGTTTGGAAAAAAGAAATTTTATTGCTTGATGAAGAAGGCAATGAAATGATATTACCAAAAGGTGAGCAAATACCTTCTGATTATTTTAAAAAAGGAGAAACCATTCGTGCTGTTGTAAAAAAAGTGGAATTAAAAAACAGCCAGGCTGTAATTACCCTCTCAAGAACAGATCCTTCCTTCCTCGCTAAATTGCTTGAAATTGAAGTGCCTGAAATATTTGATGGCCTTATCGTAATAAGAAAAATTGTTAGGGATCCGGGAGAAAGAGCTAAAGTTGCAGTAGAAAGTTTTGATGACAGAATTGACCCGGTTGGTGCTTGCGTAGGTATGAAAGGCAGTCGCATTCATGGTATTGTTCGTGAATTAAAAAATGAGAATATAGATGTTATCAACTGGACAAACAATCAGCAATTACTGGTGCAGCGTTCACTAACTCCTGCAAAAATCACTAGCATGGAGATTGATAATGAAACCAAGCATGCTAATGTATATCTTAAGCCAGACCAGGTTTCGCTTGCCATTGGACGCCGGGGTGTTAATATTAAACTTGCCTGCGAATTAACAGGTTTAGAAATAGATGTGTTTCGTGATAATGAAGGTGAGGTTGAGGAGTTTGATATTGACCTTGATGAATTTACAGACGAGATTGAACCTTGGATAATTGATGAATTAAAAAGAGTAGGTTGTGACACAGGAAGAAGTGTTATAGACCTTACTGATGAAGAATTGGAACGCCGCACCGATCTTGAAAAAGAAACAATTACAGAAGTAAAAAGAGTTTTAAAAGCAGAGTTTGATAAAGAATAAAAAGCCCCTCTAACTCCCCCGATAGGGGAGAACAGCTACGCACAATGCCTGTCATTGCTGTATTGTGGAAGGGTTAGTAATAAAGATTAGTAAATAAAAAATGCCGTGTCTCTCTCTATCGGAGAGGGAACAAGGAAGAGGCTCAATATGTCAGAAGCAAATACACCAAGGTTAATGGCGGCAGCCAAGGAATTTAATATAGGTACAAGTACCTTAATAGAATTTCTTGTGTCAAAAAATTATAACAACGATGATCTTAAGCCCACCACAAAGCTTACAGAAGATATGTACCGTGTTTTGCAGGTAGAGTTTCAGCCTGATAAAGTGGCCAAGCAAAAAGCTGAGCAAATTGATCTTCCAAAAAATGCTACCGCAGAGTTAAAGAAAAAAAGAGACGAAGAAGATCTTTCTATTAAAAAGAAAGAAGCTGCTAAAGCAAAGGAAGTTCCTGCGCCTGTGCCCCCGGCACCTGAGCCGGAAATAAAAGAGGAAAAACCGGAAGAGAAAAAAGAAGAGCCGATACCTGCACCAGTTCCTGCAAAGCCAGAAATAACTAAAATTGAAGCCCCTGAAATTGAGCAACCTAAAGTTGTTGATAAAATTGATCTTTCTACCATAGATTCTTCTACAAAACCAAAAAAAGAAACTAAAAAGAAAGAAGCGGTAAAAGAAGTTGCAACCATAGAAGAAAAACCAAAAAAATCTAAGAAAAAAGAGGAAGTTAAAGAAGAGATACAAGCGCCGGTTGTTGCAGTGCCAGAGCCCGTTGCAGAGGAGGCGCCGGTTATTGAAAACATCAAGGCAGATAAACTGGAAGGCCCAAAAATTATGGGCAAGATTGAACTTCCTGTTAATAACGATACCCGTCCACGACCGATGGATGAAAAGCGCAAACGCAAACGTATCCCGGTTGATCAAAAGAAAGTGGGCAATGCACCTCCATCTAATTTTCAACGAGGTCCAAATTCAGGACAGGGCAACGGACAGCAGCGTCCGGCAAGTCCATACCAGGGTAACCGTCCGCAAGGCGGCGGGGCTGGTGGTGGCAGGTTTAACAGGAACGCCCCTGCAGTTGCAAGGCGTGATGATAAAGAAATAGATCAAAAAGAAATACAGGATAAAATAAAGGAAACACAAGCCAAGCTTGCAGGCTCCGGCGGCAGAGGTAAAAGTTTAAAAGCTAAGTATCGCAAAGCCAAAAGAGATGAAGCTGCAGATAATATGGGGGGTGATGAAACAGGCAATGATAAATTGCAATTAACTGAATTTATTTCTGTTAGTGAATTTGCCAACCTTATGGATGTAAGCTTTGCTGATGTTATCAGTAAATGTATGGGGCTGGGTATAATGGTTTCCATCAACCAGCGCCTTGAAGCAGATGTGATTGAACTGGTAGCAGGAGAGTTCGGACATGAAGTGGAATTTATTGGTATTGATGATGAAGCTGAATTAGATGACGATGATGAGGAAGAAGATCTGGCCAATCTTGTTGCTCGTCCGCCTATTGTAACCATTATGGGTCACGTAGATCATGGAAAAACATCG
>JBKJLG010000094.1:0-4410 GCA_046596995.1 Chitinophagaceae bacterium | reverse complement strand
TTTTTTTGCAAAGCAATCTCCTCAATTGCCTTGCCCATTTTTCCATAACCAATTAATGCAATTCTCATAAACAAAATTTATCTTAATGAAGATGTTGTTTTTGTGGAGTTGTTTTTGAAACTAAAAACCAAACCAAGCCCGGTAGTGGTACCGATTTTATTATAGCCGGGATTTATTTTAAAACTTACATCATCACTAACATCAAATTCTTTTAAATGGGCATCTACAGTAGCATCTACCACATTTAATCCCCACAAAACAATAAATGCTAATACTGAATAATCAACGTTTTGCCGGTAAATACTACGGGCACTGCGGAGTGATGCTGTTGAAAGATTGCGGTATTCTTCAGCAACCAACATATCATTTGAGGGATCGTTATCTGATCTGTAAATAACTGCTTGCTTAAGTTTTTTGTAAGTTTTTAGATTGAAAAAAAAAATACCTGCAGATACACCCAATGCACCATACACTATTGGGAGTTTCCAGTATTTTTTATTGTATATCTGTCCCCAGCCGGGTAAAACAGCAGAGCGAAAAGTAGCAATTTTGGGGTTAAATTTTTTAGCAGAAGTATCGAGCGCTAAAATATTTTTTTTACTGGTTGAGTCAAAATTTTTGGTAGCAATTGAGTCAACATTTTGCTGTGCAATGCTGCTGAAAAAACACATTAAAAAAATTGCTGTAAAAAATAATTTCATGGTAAAATATTCTTAATTCACCTGCACCTTCATCTTGTCCAGCATTGCATTTAATTCTTCAAGAGAATAATATTCAAATGTTATGCTGCCAAAGCCTTTTCTGTTATGGCTCAGTTTTACTTTGGTGCTGTAGTAAGAAGCTAAATTATCTTCAATTTTTTTTAATGCCGGGGATAATACAGGTTTTGGGGAATGATTAATAGCTTCACCGGTGGTGTACAATCTCCTCACCAGATCTTCGGTTTGCCTTACAGATAACTGCTTGTTTTTTATCTCATGAAAAATAAAAAGTTGTTTATCTATCACATCAACATTTATCAATGCCCGTGCATGCCCCATGCTTAAAGTTCCATTTCTCACCGCTACCTGAATATCGGGCGGTAATTTTAATAAACGAATATAGTTTGTAACTGTACTTCTTTCTTTGCCCATCCTTTCTGCCAATTGTTCCTGTGTGTAATCCAACTCTTCCATTAATCTTTTATAACTAAGAGAAATTTCCATAGCATTTAAATTCTCCCTTTGCAAATTTTCGAGCAATGCAAGCTCTAACAATTGTGAATCTTTTGTTTGTCTAACATAAACAGGCACATCTTTTAAGCCTGCAATTTTAGATGCCCTGAATCGTCTTTCTCCTGCAATTATTCGATATTTTCCGCTGGATAGTTTTGTTACCGTTAGCGGCTGAATAATATCATGCATTTTTATGGAGGAAGCCAATTCACTTAAGGCAACTTCATCAAAATCCCGTCGGGGTTGCTTAGGGTTAATCTCAATTTGATCTAAAGGAATACGCATGCTGGTATTCACTCTTTCAGCCATTTCATTTTTTAAGGAGCCTGCTGTTGACTTAAGGTCCGCATCAATATTTTGCAATAAACTTCTTATACCTTTGCCGAGTGCATCTTTTTTGTTTGATATGGACATATTTTAAAATTAGCTGTGAGCAATGAGCTGTTAGCTACGAGAGAAGCCGATCTTATTTAGGCTCATAGCTGGTAGCTCACGGCTTTTTATTGTAATATTTTTTCTTCCTGTTTTAATTTTGTCATATTATTTTTTTGCAAAACCTCTTTTGCAAGATTAAGATAATTAATAGCACCCTTGCTTTCTGCATCGTATAAAATGGCAGGCTTGCCAAAACTTGGCGCTTCACTCAGCTTTGTATTGCGGTGGATGATGGATGAAAAAACAAGGTCTTCAAAGTGTTTACGCACCTCATTCACCACCTGGTTGCACAAGCGTAAGCGGCCATCGTACATCGTCATTAATAAACCTTCAATTTGCAGATCAGGGTTAAGACGATTTTGAACTATCTTAATTGTATTCAATAGTTTTCCAAGTCCTTCCAGGGCAAAAAACTCAGCCTGAACAGGAACAATAACGCTATCGGCTGCTGTTAAAGCATTAACGGTTATCAGCCCTAAAGATGGAGAGCAATCAACAATAATAAAATCATATTGTTCTCGCAAAGTGTCTAAAACATTTTTGAGAACACTTTCCCGGTTAGGATAATTTATCATTTCAATTTCTGCCCCAACCAGATCAATGTGCGATGGTATAATATCTAAAAAAGGAATTTCAGATTTTAAGATCACATCTTTTGCAGGCGTATTATTTACCATGCAATCGTACAATCCCTGGTTAATGGTATGCAGATCAAACCCCATACCTGTTGTGGTATTAGCCTGCGGATCAGCATCTACCAACAATGTTTTAAATTCTAATACGCCAAGGCTGGCAGCAAGGTTTATTGCTGTTGTTGTTTTGCCAACGCCACCTTTTTGATTTGCTATTCCTATTATTTTTGCCATTCCCCTATCCCCAAAAGGGGTATTTAATTTTTTCTAATGATTTATATTGTCGTCTTATCTCGTATTTCTTACATCACAAGCATTGAATATTATGACAGGTTGGCAAATTTACTTATTCGGTATAATATTAGGGTTATAATAATCCCCTAACTTCTAACAAATATGGTGAAGGGTTTTAGCATTTTATAAAAGCATTATGTACACAATAATATCCGGCACTAACAGAACCAACAGCCATACTGAAAAGGTTGCCAGCATTTACCAAACTATCTTAAAACAAAAAGGTGTTGAAGCAGAAATTTTCTCTTTGATAGATATTGATGTTTTAAAACCGAATGAACATTTTTCGCAGATCGAAAAAAGATTATTAATTCCTGCAGATAAATTTATATTGATTATTCCTGAGTATAATGGAACTTTTCCCGGTGTTTTAAAAGCCATGATTGATATAAGCAATGTAAAAAAAGTTTGGTGGGGTAAAAAGGCTTTGCTAACAGGTGTTTCCACCGGAAGGGCAGGGAATTTAAGGGGATTGGATCAGATAACAGGATCATTGAATCACATGAAAGTAATTGTACATCATAACAAATTGCCTCTCTCATCTATAGACAAAATTATTGATGGTAACGGAGAGCCTAATGAGGATACTTTGCATGCGATAGAAGATCAAATAAATGAATTTATAAATTTTTAATTTTTAAATGCGTACACCAACTGCTGCTGTAATTTTTATTGTAACAATGTTGCTGCTGGATACGTATGTGTTTCAGGCGGTGAGGGCAGTAAGTCATTCTGCTTCTCCCAAAACAAAAACAATTATTTATTCAATCTATTGGGCATTATCTGTGTTAACGGTTATTGCTTTTTTATTGTTTGCTTTGGCAGGTCCTGATTTTATCCCTAAAAAATTAAAAACGTATTTGTTTGCTACTGTCATAGGTTTGTTTTTGGCAAAAATGGTTGCCCTATTATTTTTTCTTATAGATGATGTGCGTAGATTAATGCAATGGATTGCAGGTAAACTCTTTTATAGAAACACAGAAGGAGAGCAGCTTGTAGAGGATGGTATAAGCCGTTCTGTTTTTTTAAGCTGGCTGGGTTTGGCTTTTGGTGGTACGCTGTTTACAAGCCTGGTGTATGGCTTTAGTAATAAATATAAATACCAGGTAAAAAAGATAAAGCTTTCGTTTGATAACCTGCCGCCTGCTTTTAAAGGATTTAAATTAGTGCACATAAGTGATATACACAGTGGCAGTTTTACTGATAAAGCTGCAGTGGCAAAAGGTGTGCAAAAAATATTAGAGCAAAATGCTGATGTGATTTTATTTACCGGAGACCTGGTTAATGACCGTGCTACAGAAATGGTGGAATATATGGATGTTTTTAGTAAGCTGGAAGCTCCGCTTGGTGTTTATTCTATTTTAGGTAATCATGATTATGGCGATTATGCAAGCTGGCCGGATAATGGCATAAGCAAGCAACAAAATTTAATTAATCTTGCCAAAGTGCATGCCGATATGGGTTGGCGTTTATTGCTGGATGAACATGTAGTGTTGGAAAAAGGTGGAGAACAAATTGCTTTAATAGGCATACAAAACTGGAGCAATAAAGCAAGATTTCCTAAACATGGGAAAATGGATAAAGCGTATGCCGGTGCAGAAAAATATCCTTTTAAAATTTTAATGAGCCACGACCCAAGCCATTGGGATGCACAAGTGCGTACGCAATATCTTGATGTAGATATTTCTTTGAGCGGCCATACACATGGAATGCAATTTGGTGTTGAATTACCAGGATTTAAATGGAGCCCTGTTCAATATGTTTATAAACAATGGCATGGATTGTATGAGCAGAGAAATCAGAAATTATATGTTAATCCGGGTTTCGGTTTTATT
>JBKJLG010000191.1:0-4054 GCA_046596995.1 Chitinophagaceae bacterium | reverse complement strand
AAACCCGGTGATTGCCCCATCTGTGGTATGCAACTCGTAAAAAAAGAAACGGAAACAAAAGCAGTTAATCAAGTTGATCTTGGTACTTTATTAAAACCCGCCAACCAATATGTAGTGTCATCAATTCCTGTTACAACAATACAACCTGATATTGCGCAAATTGAAATTGATGCATTAGGTGTTACGGCTTATGATACACGTTTTGTGGGGAATATTTCTGCAAAGGTTTCTGGTAGAGTAGAAAAATTATATATTCGGTCAACCTTTCAGGAAATAATGAAAGGACAAAAGGTAATGGACATTTATAGCCCAGAATTATTAACAGCAGAGCAAAACCTTTTATTCTTTTTAAAAAATGATGCCTCTAATATTTCATTGATAAATGCAGCAAAGCAAAAATTGTTATTGTTAGGAGTTTCTCCTCCTCAGTTGCAGCAAATTATCAGATCAGGAAAACCTTCCTATACAATTTCAGTGTACAGTAATTACAGTGGTCATATTCATAATGTGGAAAGTATGGAGTCTTTCAGTGTGAAAAATACTAATCTTACTTCGCCTGAATTAAAAATGAAAGAAGGAATGTATGTACAAAAGCAACAACCAATTTTTATAGTAAATGATCCTCACCGTTTATGGGCTTTGATAGATATTTTCCCCGGTCAGGGTGCTTTGGTAAAAATTGGCGACATAGTTCGCATTATCCCGGAAACTGCACCCGATGAGTATTTCAGCGCAAGAATAAATTTTATAGAACCTTTTTATAGAAGTGGCAGTAAAACATTAACTGCAAGGGTGTACTTTGATAATTCAATATTAAATCTACCTGTTGGTAGCCAGGTGAGAGCAATTGTTTATGGAAAAAGCCAGGTGGCAAGCTGGCTTCCTAAAGAATCTGTTGTTTCTCTTGGTCAGGATAAAATTGTTTTCTTAAAATCTGCCGGAGGTTTTCAAACACATGTTGTAAAAACCGGGCTAACCTACAATAATAAAATACAGATAACCCAGGGTTTGTCAGCAACAGATAGTGTGGCGGCAAATGCACAATATCTTATGGATGCAGAAAGTATTATAAAAGCGAAATCATGAAAATATTTTTTTCAATTGTAGTTTCAATGGCATTTCTTATTTCGTGTAAGAATAAAAAAATAACTGCAACAATAAAAGGTGATATTTATTATACCTGCTCAATGCATCCGCAGGTGATGCAGGATAAGCCAGGTGACTGCCCCATTTGCGGTATGAAACTAATTGAAGTAAAAAACAACAGTAGCGATACTACAAATTCAATAATGCTTAGTGATCAGCAAATTCAATTAGGAAATATATCGGTCGATACGATAAAAAACGGAAGCATTGGAGAGCAGATCGTATTACCAGCCACATTAAATATAGATCAAAACAAAACCAATTCAATTAGTGCAAGAGTAAGGGGCAGGATAGATAAATTGTATTACAAAAATTTAGGCGAGTACATTCCAAAAAATGCAAAACTGACAGAAATATACAGCGAAGAATTAAATAATGCGAAGCAGGAATATATTTTGGCACTACAAAAACAAAAAACGTTTGATAATGCGCTGATTGATTTTTCACAATTAATTTCCAGCGCTAAAAATAAATTATTGCTTTGGGGAATGGCTGAAGGACAGATTAATCAACTGGCAACACAAAAACACTTTTCGCCTCTTACTACAATCTACAGCACATCCGGAGGCTATATAACAGCAATAAACATTAATGAAGGAGCTTATGTATCAGAAGGTGGAACCATAATCAGTGTTGCAGATCTTTCTACTCTATGGGCAGAAGCACAGGTGTATTCTTCTCAATATTCTTTAATAGATAAGAATGCATCTGTATCTGTTCAGTTCCCGGATTATCCGGAGAAAAATGTAAAAGGTAAAATTGATTTTGCAAATCCTGAAATTGTGGGAGGTACAAGGATAAGTTTGATTAGAGTTATTATTCCAAATCCGGGAAACCAGTTAAAGCCAGGCATGCAGGCATATGTAACAATAAAAAATAAAGAAAACAGATCATTGTTGCTTCCAACAGATGCGGTTATAAGAGATAGCAAAAGTGCTTCAGTATGGATAAAAACCGGGGAAAATACTTTTATAAATAAGATGGTAGATGTTGGAATTGAAAATGACGGTCGCATAGAAATTAAATCAGGATTAAAGTCAGGAGATTTGGTTGTTATCACAGGGGCTTACTTATTAAACAGTGAATATATTTTTAAGAAAGGAGCTGATCCGATGGCAGGGATGGATATGAGCAATATGAAAATGTAATTTATTTGATTGTATAACATTAATATAGAAAGATGTTTGATATAAAAAGATTTTTGAGATTTTTGCTTTCCTTATTTAGAAAAAAAGATTGCTGTAAGTAATTTTTATGTTGATCTATATTAAAAATATGGTTTGTAACCGATGCAAGATGGTTGTGAGAAATGCGATAATACAATCAGGTCTTCATCCCATATCAGTAGAGCTTGGAGAAGTAAACATTAAGGAAGCACTAAACGCAAATAAGAAAATCGAATTAAATAAAGTTTTACAATCATTAGGATTTGAACTGATCGACGATAAAAAAAGCCAGCTAATCGAAAAAATAAAAAATACGATTGTTGATTTGGTGCATTACTCTGATGAGCAATTACGAACCAATTTTTCAGAGCATATAAGTAAATTGCTACATCATGATTACAGTTACCTTAGTAATCTTTTCTCTGAAGTGGAAGGCACTACAATTGAAAAATATTTCATCTCCCAAAAAATAGAAAAGGCAAAAGAGTTATTAAAGTATGATCAATTATCTCTTTCTGAAATAGCTGACCAACTTGGCTATAGCAGCGTGGCCTATTTATCCAATCAATTTAAAAAGCAAACCGGGCTTACTCCTTCTTTTTATAAAACTCAAAAACAGAATCAAAGAAAAAATCTGGATGAGTTATAAATCTTATAACATAAATACAAAATTGTGTAACAACGATACCTTTATGTTGGTGTAACTTTATTTATTAAGCAAATATTTTATGACACACACATATAGCATTATTGGAATGAGTTGCAGTGGCTGCCAGGCAACAGTTCAAAAATTATTATCCGCCGTAAATGGGGTAGATAAAGTCTCAGTTGATCTATCACAAGCAGAAGTAGTAATTGATATGAAAGAGCATATTTCTATTGATGAATTTAAAGCTGCTTTAAAAGGTCATCCAAAATATCAATTAAATGAAAAAGGGCAATCTCCAAATGGAGATTCGCCGGATCAACAAAAATCAGATCCTGAAATTATAACTAATACTCACCATCATAGTGGCGATAAATATTATTGCCCCATGCACTGCGAAGGCGATAAAACATATCATAAGCCAGGCAGCTGCCCGGTATGCGGAATGAATTTAGAAAAACTTCCTTCTCTTTCTGTAAAAAAGAAGCAATACACCTGCCCCATGCATCCTGAAATTATAAAGGATGCACCGGGCTCTTGCCCAATTTGCGGGATGGATTTAGTGCCCATGCAGTCCGCTGATGACGATGAAAATAAAACATACAATGAACTGTTGAAGAAGTTTAAAATAGCGGTGCTTTTTACATTTCCTATACTACTTATAGCCATGTCGGATATGCTTCCCAACAATCCATTTATGAAAGTTATGGAGCAGCAAAGCTGGAACTGGGTGCAATTTGCATTATCGCTTCCTGTACTGTATGCTACGTGGATGTTTTTTGAGAGAGCATGGAAATCTATTATCACCTGGAACTTAAACATGTTTACGCTGATAGGTATAGGCACCGGAGTAGCTTTTGTTTTTAGCGTAGTGGCAATGTTATTTCCTGATATTTTTCCGGATCAATTTAAGACACATAGCGGAACTGTGTTTGTCTATTTTGAAGCTGCCACTGTTATTCTCACACTTGTTTTATTAGGGCAGGTAATGGAAGCAAAAGCGCATAGCCGCACAAGTGGCGCAATAAAAGAATTATTAAAACTGGTACCATCAGAAGCTACATTAGTGCTTAATGGAGAAGATAAAGTTATTTCC
>JBKJLG010000183.1:0-5358 GCA_046596995.1 Chitinophagaceae bacterium | reverse complement strand
TAAATGAGTTAGAAAAAAGTGACGGAGAAATACTTACCATTAGTTTAACAATCATACATGTTTCTGTAAAATAGAATTAATGTATTGATTTACTTCACTGCTTTTATTAAGTACCATCAGATGACCGCCGCCTTTTATAATGTGATCTGCTTTTATTTTTTTTACTGAGAAGATCCTGTCATTATCACCATGAATATGGTAAAGATTTTTTATGGTAACATCATTCTTCCAGTTTAAAATAGCATTTACAGCCCAGTTGATATACACCAGGTTTGCAGTTTTTCTATATTCATGAACAAGCTTTTTTTCTTCGGATGTGTTAATTCCTAAATTATAATCCTGCAATGGTTGCAGCATCTTGTAAGGTTTCATTTTAAACAGCCGGTTTATTTTTAATTTACCGGAAAGCCTCATCCATAAAGGGATTTCAGCAGTAAACTTTATGCTGGAGATGATAATTACAAGTTCTGTTTTAATTTGCTTTGCTATTTCTATTGATATTATACCGCCAAAAGAAAGGCCAATAAGAATAGAATTTTCGTGAGTGATTTGTTCTTTCATTCTTTTTGCATAAGCAACAATGCTTTCATTTAACTCCGGAATTATCCATTTTACATAGTGGATTTCATATCCGCTAAATTCAAATTTTGAAAACATTTTTTCATCTGCCGCTAAACCACTTATGCAATAAATGTGTTTCATTAAAAATTATTAATGGTCAGGCCGGTACAGCCTGCCCCGAAACTTCGGGGGTCAGACCTGCGCTATTTCCGTGGCAATACATAGTTTACAACATCATCCGCAGAGATGGTTTTGCCAGAAAGAATGATGAGGCGCTCAACAACATTTCTTAATTCACGTATGTTGCCACTCCAGTTATGTTTTTGTAAAGCATCTATGGCAGTTTTGTCAATTGTTTTTTTAGGCTGTCCATATTCGGCAGCAATGTCTTCTAAAAATTTATCTACCAGCAAAGGGATATCTGTATGCCTGTCGTTTAAAGAGGGTACATGCATTATAATTACACCCAGCCTGTGATACAGATCTAACCGGAAATTTTTGTTTTCAACTTCCTTTAGCAAATCTTTGTTGGTAGCAGCTATCACTCTCACATCTACCGTAATATCTTTATCAGCACCTACTCTTGTAATTTTTGCCTCCTGTAATGCTCGAAGTACTTTTGCCTGTGCATTAAGGCTCATATCTCCAATCTCATCTAAAAATAAAGTACCGCCGCTTGCCTGTTCAAATTTGCCAATGCGTTGCTTAATTGCAGATGTAAATGAACCTTTTTCGTGACCGAACAATTCACTTTCTATCAGTTCGCCGGGTATGGCTGCACAGTTTACCTCCACCATTGGGCCGGATGATCTGTTACTTTTTTCATGTATCCACCTTGCCACCAACTCCTTACCCACTCCATTATCTCCGGTAATTAAAACCCGGGCATCCGTTGGCGCAATTTTATCAATGGTTTCTTTAATTTTTTTTATGGGAGCAGATTGTCCTATTATTTCCTGAACCTTGCTCACTCTACGTTTAAGCACTTTTGTTTCAGCAACCAGATTGGTCTTGTCCATTGCATTGCGCAATGTGATCAACATGCGGTTAAGGTCTGGCGGCTTTGATATATAATCGTATGCACCTTTCTTTACAGCTTCAACGGCCGTTTCAATATTGCCATGACCACTTATTACAATAATGGGCACATCCGCATTTATCTGCTTTGCTTTTTCTAAAAATTCAATGCCATCAAGCTTGGGCATTTTAATATCGCATAAAACAAGATCGTAGGTTTTCTCTTTAAATTTTTTTAAACCTTCTTCGCCATCGCCAGCTTCATCAACTTTGTAGCCTTCATAGCTTAATATTTCTGTAAGAGTTTTGCGTATGCTTTTTTCATCATCAATGATTAGGATATTTGCCATAGTTATTTATTCAATTTTTGGGAAATGGATTTTTTCAAAAATAAACAATTAAGTGTGAGGAATATTATTGATATTAAAGTTTCGCAAATTATCACTGATTTGGGTGGCTTTGCGAAACTTTGTAGATTTAAATTTCGCAAAGAGCGAGTTAGCGGGTCAGCATAATATGAACTCTTGACTAATGGTCCCGGGTTATAAAATCAAATAACATTCGCAATGAAAAAACAAACCGAAATTAAAATATTTGAAAGCAAGAATGTAAGAACTGTTTGGGATGCTGAAAATGAGAAATGGTATTTCTCCATTGTAGATGTGATTGCTGTTCTTACTGAAAGCCCTAACCCAAGAAAGTATTGGAGCGTTTTAAAAACACGGCTAAAAGCGGAAGGAAGTCAGTTGACTACAAATTGTAGTCAACTGAAAATGCAATCGGCAGACGGCAAGTTATATCTCACAGATGTGGCCGACACCAAACAACTTTTTCGCCTCATACAATCTATTCCATCGCCAAAGGCAGAACCTTTTAAACTTTGGCTGGCACAAATTGCTGCTGAAAGATTAGACGAAATGCAAGACCCAGAACTCACTATTGACAGGGCTTTAATAGAATATCTTCAATTGGGATATTCAGAAAATTGGATAAACCAACGACTGAAAAGTATTGAAATAAGAAAAGAGTTAACCGATGAATGGAATAAAAGAGGATTGAAAGAGGGCGTTCAGTTTGCAACACTTACCGATATTATTACCAAAGCATGGAGTGATAAAACAACTAAGGAATATAGAATTCTGAAAGGGTTGAAAAAAGAAAATCTTCGGGACAACATGACCAATACTGAACTGATTTTAAACATGCTTGCAGAAGCTTCCACAAAAGATATTTCTGCTGCCACCGACCCTAAAACTTTTGAAGCAAGCAAGCAAGTAGCAAGGCAGGGAGGAGAAGTAGCAGGAGTAGCAAGGAAACAATTAGAAAGCAGAACAGGCAAAAAAGTTGTTACCTCATTAAATGCAAAAAAATTGTCTGAATCAGGATTGAAAAAATTAAAAGACAAACACGATAATAAATAAGTTTTAGTTTCGCAAAGGAGCGACTTATGGGTCATGCAATTTTACTTTATTAATACTTAAAAATAGATGAATTTAAAAAATATGCATTTGCAAAATCAAAAGAACAGGCTAACCATTTCCGCTAAGCTATTTGTTGTTTGTTTTATACTCCTTGTTTCATTTATTGCACAAGCACAACAACCTGACATTAACGGTTTTCGGAAAAAGCTGCAAACCGCAACTACACCAAACGAAAAATGGAAAGCACTTGATGAATTAAATCGTTACTACCTTATAACAGGTAAAATGGATAGTTGCAATTTTACTTCGCAACAAATGCTCACCATTGCCCAACAACTTAAAAGCGATACGCTAATTGCTAATACGTACAATGCTATGGCTAATGCTTTTTTAAATAAAGGCGATTTTAATTTCGCACTCCAATTTTATTTTAAAGCATTAGAACTGAATACAACACGTGCAACACTTCTTAACACAAACATCGGAGGTTTGTATGTTTTTATTCGTAATTATGATGAAGCGCTAAAATATTTGCGTAAATCACAGGCAAGTCATATTGCAGATTCTACTACTTTAAAATCGAGATCCGATAAAACATGGACATTTATGTTTCTGAGTTATGCTTTCAACGGACTTCATCAAGGCGACTCTGCCTTATACTATGGGCAACTAGCTTTAGAAA
Source organism: Chitinophagaceae bacterium (assembly GCA_046596995.1). GTDB lineage: Bacteria > Bacteroidota > Bacteroidia > Chitinophagales > Chitinophagaceae > Ginsengibacter. Next base: position 1,677 of record JBKJLG010000183.1, on the reverse strand, counting down.
ATAATAAGAAGTATCCGGATGGTTTTGGTTATCCAGCCATACTCTTTAATGTTGCGCAAGCTCATCAAGAATTAGGCGATCAAGATTTGGCAGAAGCTTATTATAAGAAGTCAATTATTTTCAGTGATTCAACCCATAATCCTATCATACTTTCACTTGCAACAAATAATTATAGTAAATTATTAATGAGCCAGGGCAATTATACTTCAGCTAAAAACATAGCAAAACAGGGATTAGAAGCAGCTACAAAAAGCAATTTAAAAGCTGGTATTGTTGATGGAGCCGAGATGTTGCGGAAAATTTACAATCATTTAAATAAAAAAGATAGTGCCTATTACTTTGCAGAAATACAATTTGCCTACAAAGATTCTATTGCCAGCCAGCAAATAGTAAATGAGATACAGAACATGACTTTTGCCAAACAATTAAAGGATAATGAAGAACAAATTAAAGCTGACCAGGCAAAGGAAGAAAGAGAAAAGAATATACAGTATGGATTAATAGCGATAACACTTATTACTTTCCTTATATTATTCTTTTTACTGAGTCGTAGTATTGTTGTTAATGCAAGAATGATTGAGTTTTTAGGCGTACTGGCTTTGCTGATTATTTTTGAATTTGTTAACCTGTTATTGCATCCTTTCCTGGGTAAAATTACCCACCATTCACCTGTACTTATGCTGCTTGCGATGGTTTCTATAGCTGCATTGCTGATACCTGCTCATCATTACATTGAAAAATGGATAACCCATAAACTTGTAGAAAAGAATAACGCTGTAAGACTGACAGCGGCGAAAAGAACAATTGAAGAACTAGAAGGAAATATTAGTGCGACAAGTCCTTAAAGAAGCACGAACGCACAACAAAAGTATTTGCAAAAACTGCGCAGGGTATTGGAACTTCATCTATGTGTAAGCATCAGGGTCGGTTCTGGCTCAACCTACAATTTTTAACTTCGCAAATGATGGTGTTTAGCGAAGCGTCACCAACATTTTTGCTTCGATAAAAGCCGAATAAAGATTTGCAAGTACAAGTGAGTGATCCCGAAATTTCGGGAATGCTATGAAATACTGATGCCGGTAACTAAATCCCTTTTATTTTATTAAATACATAACTTCCTTTACCAAATTAACCGTACGAGGAACATCTGGAAGATAAGCTGCTACGAGGTTTGGTGCGTAGTGCATTGGCGTATCGGTAGAAGTTATTCTACGGATAGGAGCATCTAAATAATCAAAACCTTCTTTTTGTATTCGATAAGTAATTTCAGATGACACAGAGGCAAATGGCCACTGCTCCTCTACAATTACCAGGCGGTTTGTTTTTTTAACTGAGTTTAAAATTGTTTCCCAATCCATCGGGCGGATGGTACGCAGATCAATAACTTCGGCACTGATGTTTTCTTTTGCCAATTCATCCGCCGCACCCAAAGCAACTTTCATCATTTTATTAAAACTCACGATCGTTACATCAGTTCCCTCTCTAACTATTTTTGCTTTTCCTATCGGGATAAGATATTCTTCCTCTGGCACATCTCCTTTTTCGCCATACATTACTTCACACTCCATAAAAACTACAGGATCATCATCTCGTATGGCACTCTTAAGCAAACCTTTTCCATCGTAGGGATTACTTACTGAGATAACTTTTAAGCCGGGAATATTTGCATACATTGAT
>JBKJLG010000101.1:0-6590 GCA_046596995.1 Chitinophagaceae bacterium | reverse complement strand
TTTAAAAAGTGTTGACCCTTGCCAGCAGCCAAACATTGTGTTTGGCAATAGCAGGGCTTGACATTGTTATCTTCGGCTGTAGTTCACTATCAGCAGCGGTTTCAGCGGACGGAATTCTGTTGGACTTTTTGTTGTTATCTTGTACTTTAGTTTTTCAATCGGCTTCAGTTCCGGGGCTTGACCAGCAATGAATCCCCAACTGCAGCAATACTCGAACGTTAGCAGTAAAATACAAATACAGATGCTTATGTTGGATGCGCTCTTTTAAGCTTCTGACCCACTATTTAAAATCCATACCCAAATTATACATTATAAAACTCCAAATATCCGCCGCTTCTTCAATTTGTTTGCTCGTTGGTTTACCTGCCCCATGTCCTGCTTTTGTTTCAATACGTATCAATGTTGGGTTGTTGCCATTATTCATTTCCTGCAAGGTGGCAGCAAATTTAAAACTGTGTGCAGGTACAACCCTGTCATCATGATCTGCAGTGGTAATAAGCGTTGCAGGATACTGCACCCCTTGTTTTAAATTATGTAAAGGAGAAAACTTAATAAGATTTCTAAAATCATCTTCCTTATCACTTCTTCCATATTCTGTAGCCCAGGCCCAGCCGATAGTAAAGTTGTGATAGCGCAACATATCCATTACACCCACCTGCGGAATGGCAACCTTAAAAAGCTCGGGGCGCTGCGTCATTACAGCCCCTACCAGCAAACCACCATTACTGCCACCACGCATGGCAAGTTTTTGTGGGTTGGTATATTTTGTTTTAATTAAAAACTCTGCTGCACCAATAAGATCATTAAAAACATTTTGTTTGTTTTGCAACATGCCGGCTTTGTGCCACTCCTCGCCATATTCATTACCACCCCGCAAATTAACCAGCACATAAACACCCCCCTGCTCTAAAAAGAAAGCATTAGAAATGCTGAAGCCTGGTGTAGAGGCAATATTAAATCCTCCGTAGCCATATACAAGTGTAGGATTGTTGCCATCAAGCTTTAGCCCTTTTTTGTAAGTGATAAACATGGGCACTTTTGCGCCGTCTTTACTGGTAAAAAAAGATTGCACAGTTTCATATTTATTAGCATCAACTTTCGCCTCATGCCGGCGGAAAAGATCTGATGTTCCCCTTGCTATATTATACCGGAAAATTGAAGGCGGGTAATTAAATGATGAATACGTGTAGAATATCTCCTGGTCATCTTTATAACCACCAAAGCCACTGGCAGAGCCAATGCCCGGCAATTTAATTTCTCTCTCCAGTATTCCTTTATAATTTGTTTGGTACACCCTGCTTGATGCATCTTCAAGATAACTTAGAAATAATTTTCCGCCGGCAGTGCCAATAGAGCTGAGCAATTTTGTTCTTGTCGGTATTATGGTTTGCCAGTTTTCTTTTGCCGGGTTTTTGGGATCTATTGAAACCACTTTGTAATTGGGAGCGCCGTCATTTGTTTGCACCAATAACCTATCGCCATCATTATCTATTACGGAGGCTTCTGTAGTAAATCCTTTTATTAAAAGAGAAAAATCTTTTTGATTGTTTTTTATATCTTTTACCCAAATCTCTGTGCCGCTTGTACCTTCAGATAAATAAAGCATAAGAAATCTTTCATCTTCCGTCAGGTCGGATCCTACGTTACGCAACGGATGTGTTTTATCCTCATAAATAAGTTTATCCGCAGATTGTGAAGTACCCAATTTATGATAATACACGGCATGAAATTGATTCTGTTTGCTGAGTTTGCTTTTTTCATCAGGCGCCGGATAGCGGCTGTAATAAAATCCATCATCTCCCTTCCAGGTAATACCGCTGAATTTTATCCACTGTACTTTATCTTTAAAAACTTTTTTAGTAGCAACATCCATTACATAACCTTCCTGCCAATCACTGCCTGCCTGTGCTATTAAATAAGCAGCATATTTTTTATTTTTGCTAAATGCAGGTGAACCCACGGCGGCCGTTCCATCTTTACTCATTGTATTAGGATCAAGAAATACTTCGGGAGTGCCGTTCAACCCTTTTTGACGATAGAGAATGCTTTGATTCTGTAGTCCGTCATTTTTATAGAAGTAATAATAATTTGCAACCTTTCTTGGTGAGCTGTATTTGGGATAATTCCACATTTCTTCAAGCCTTTTACGCACCTTATCTCTATATGGAATTTTAGAAAGATAATCCTGTGTTACTTTATTTTGTGCAGCAACCCATTGCCCGGTTTCCATGCTTTTATCATCTTCCAGCCAGCGGTAAGGGTCATAAATTTTTGTTCCAAAATAATCATCGCTCTGGTCAACTTTTTTTGTTACCGGATAAATTATTTGTGCAAAAATTTGCGATGCTGTTATCAGCAAAGCAAAAAGCAAGAGATAGAATTTTCTTTTCATCATTAAAAATTTTATATTGAAATTAAGCATTTGCGGTTAAAAAAATCTTTCGAGGTAAATATGTAATTTTGACATATTACAAAAAAAAGAGAATAAATAATTAATGGATAATAAAGTAACGAGAATTGGTGTGCTAACATCCGGCGGAGATTCTCCGGGAATGAATGCTGCCATAAGAGCTGTTGTTCGTACAGGCATTTACAATCATCTTGAAGTTTTTGGTATAATGCGGGGCTATGCCGGCATGGTGGAGGGTGATATTTTTAAAATGGAAAGTAAAAGTGTGGCCAATATTATACAACGGGGCGGCACTATTTTAAAAACATCCAGGTGTAATGAATTTCTTGAACCGGAAGGTAGAAAAAAAGCATATGAAAATTTAAAAAAATTTGGAATAAACGGGCTTATAATTATCGGTGGCGACGGATCATTTCGTGGTGCACAAATCTTTAGTAAAGAATTTGATATCCCATGTATCGGCTTGCCGGGAACAATTGATAAAGATATTGCAGGTACTGATTTTACCATTGGTTTTGACACTGCCGTAAACACAGCGGTAGAAGCCATTGATAAAATACGGGATACCATGGATGCTCATGACCGCCTTTTTGTAATTGAGGTAATGGGCAGAGATTCCGGATACATTGCTTTGCATAGTGGCATAGCAACCGGCGCCGAAAATATTCTTATCCCTGAAAAAGAAACAGATATAGAAGGGATTCTTACTGCCCTGATGGAAAAGGAAAGAAGGCATAAGCTGGTGAATTTAATTGTGGTTGCTGAAGGAAAATTTGGCGGCGCTAATGAAGTTGCAAAAGTTATAAAAGAGAGATTGCCGCAGCAGGAAGTAAGGGTTTGTATTCTTGGTCATATTCAGCGGGGAGGCTCACCCAGTTGCTTTGACAGGCTGGTTGCCAGCCGCATGGGATATGCAGCAGTGGAGTGTTTGCTGGAAGGCAGGTACAATGTATTTGTTGGTATTCTTAATAACCGTATGCATTATATTCCCCTTGATGAAGCAATAAAGAAAAAACAACGCATAAGTGAAGAGTGGATGAAGATCGTTAGAATATTATCTTCATAGTGAGTTGTGAGTTGTTAGTTGTGAGTGTTGATTAAAAATTGTTTTTCATTTTAATTTATAAAATCTTAAATATGTTTTTACAGCTGGCACACACCAAATTAAACGTATACCAATTTTCGAAGGTCTTGGCATTAGAATGTTATAAAATGACACGACAATTTCCAGTGGAGGAAAAATTTGCTATGGTCCAACAAATAAGAAGAGCAGCATTATCTGTTCATCTAAATCTGGCTGAAGGATGCTCAAGAAAATCGAGGATAGAACGAAATCGTTATTTTGAGATTTCAAGAGGCTCAGTAATAGAAATAGATGCTGCTTTGGATATTGCTCATGATTTGTCTTATATTTCTCCAGACCAACTTCAAAAACTTGGAGAAGCCATAATAAATACTTTTAAATTATTAAGTGGAATGTTGAAATCAGATATTCAACATTGACAATTCACCACTCACCACTCACAACTCACTCTGATATGTCAAAAAATATAAGCAAGTACCTGTACCGTAACATGGATAAGCAGGCAGGTATTGAACACAGTATAAAAAGAACAAAAATTATTGCAACCGTTGGGCCAGCGTGCGATACTTATGATAAATTATTAGACCTTGTTAAGGCAGGCGTAAATGTTTTCCGGCTTAATTTTTCTCATGGCTCACACGAGGATAAAGCAAAGATAATTGACTTTATAAAGCAGATGAATAAAACAGAGCCTTACAATATTGCAATACTTGCAGACCTGCAGGGACCTAAGTTGCGTGTTGGCGAAATTGAAAACAATGCACTAGAAATTATTCCGGGAGATATTCTCACTTTTACCAATGAAAAATGTATTGGCACAAAAGAAAAAATTTATGTGAGTTATCCCAATTTACATTCAGATGTAAAGCTGGGTAATCTCATAATGATAGATGATGGAAAACTTGAAGTAAGGGTTACAGAAATTACTGCAGAGAATCATGTAAAAGTCGTAGTGGTAATGGGTGGAGTTTTATCTTCTAAAAAAGGGATAAATCTGCCGGATACAAAAATTTCTTTACCGGCACTTACTGAAAAAGATCTTATTGATCTTGATTTTATAATTGAGCAAAATGTTGACTGGATAGCGCTTTCATTTGTAAGGCATGTAAATGATATTACAGGGCTAAAGAAAATTTTAAAAGAGCGAAATAACAAGGCAAAGGTTATTGCTAAAATTGAAAAGCCGGAAGCCATTGCAAATATTCGTGATATAATTATTGAAAGCGATGCCATAATGATTGCCCGTGGCGATTTGGGGGTGGAACTGCCGGTAGAAAAAGTGCCTTTGATACAAAAAGAAATAATACGCAAATGCATGCACCGTGCAAAGCCGGTGATAGTTGCTACCCAGATGATGGAGAGTATGATCGATCGTATTAAACCTAACCGTAGTGAAATATCTGATGTTGCCAATGCTGTGCTGGAAGGTGCAGATGCTTTAATGTTAAGCGGTGAAACGGCAACAGGTCAACATCCAACTTTGGTTATTGAAACCATGTGCAAAATTATTTCTGAAATAGAAAAAACAGCTTACGATTATGACCGGGATGATATTCTTGCGCCGCAGGCCCACTCCCCTTCTTTTTTAAGTGATGCCTTGTGTTACAGCGCTTGCAAACTGGCACAGGATGTTCAGGCAGATGCCTTAGTAGGGATGACGCAAAGCGGCTACACAGCTTTTATGCTCAGCAGCTATCGTCCAAAATCTTTACTGTATATTTTTAGTAAAGAAAGAAGTTTAATAAACCAGCTAAGTTTAAGCTGGGGCGTACGTGCTCTTTTTTATGATGAAGAAGAAAGCCTTGATGATATAATTTTTGACCAGATAAATATTTTGAAGGAAAGAGGTTTTTTAAAACCCGGCGACCTTGTTGTAAATACCGGCAGCACACCTGTTGATCTTCATTTGCCAACAAATGTTTTAAAAATAACCAAGGTAGAAGAATAGACTTAATCAATTGCAATTAGTGAATAGTTAATACATACACTTGTTAATACAATAGACCAGTGTTACTAATAACTATTGTCTATCTCCAGCAAACAACAATTACAGCTGCAATAATATTTCCCAACACCTGGTAACCACCGTTTATTAAAAACAAGCCCAGTGGCTTTTTCTCATAAAGCATATTTATTGCCATTGATGTGCAGGCAAAACAAACACCTGTAAACAGACCAAGTTTAACACCGCTCATCCAGCCCCATACTCCTATCCTGTAAGCTAAAAATGCTATACCGATAGTTGTGATCAACATTATTATAAAAGAAGCAAACATGATAGCACCCACACCTTTTTTACCATTAGGATCGTCCATATCTATTTTATTATAAGCTATCCATTGGTTTTTAAAAAGAAAGGAATACCAAATTGCGCCCAGTATAAAATAGCCTATTGCACCTGTCAGTACTGCGATCCAATTAAAGTCTTTAAAAATTTCTGTGAACATAATTAGTTGGTTTTGGTTAGGAATTATGCAGAAAAATACAAACTATTTTTTCTATTTGCAAGCGTGTGTAGCAGATAATGTATAAAGTGTATTTAGAGTATTAAGTAAATAGAACTCTATTTACTTAATTTACTTACCTCCATAAAATTATTCAGCTTCAACCTTGCATCATTTCTTATTTTAGTTTTTAAATACCCACTCCAGCCCAATACAATTCCCGGCAAACCCAATGCCTGCCTGCTCCATTTATAAATATCAAATTCATCAGTATGCTCGGTTATTTTACCATTTTCTATACGCATGTGTGCCTTTACTTTATTTATAACTCTTTTACCTGTTTTTGAAAATGTGTACTTAGCCACCCAATTACAGGTGCCATATTCTCCATCACATTCAATATCACTATATTCTAAAGAAAAATCTCTTGCATTTTTGCAAAGCATTTCCCACATGGCTTTTACTGCATCGCCTTCTATTACACCAAATACAGTATCGTTAAAAACAGGATTAGCTGCATAGCTATTTTGCATCTTTGTATAATCAAGATTTGCAAAAGCTTTATAAAAAGTATCTATCAGTTGTTCATTATTATTCATACTTACAATTTAGTTTCTTTACATTTAGAATTCTAAAACTTTTACATGAAAAA
>JBKJLG010000031.1:0-2735 GCA_046596995.1 Chitinophagaceae bacterium | reverse complement strand
TTAAGTGCAGGCGCAACTAGTGTAATGTTTGAAGGCATACCCACCTGGCCGGATGCAGGAAGATTTTGGGACATAGTCGATAAATATAAAGTAAACACCATTTACACTGCCCCAACTGCCATAAGAAGTTTAATGAGTTATGGACTGGAGCCGTTGAAGGGAAAAGATCTTTCATCTTTAAAAGTATTGGGCACCGTGGGGGAACCGATAAATGAAGAAGCCTGGCATTGGTATGATGAAAATATTGGTAAGAAAAAGTGCCCGATAGTTGATACATGGTGGCAGACTGAAACAGGAGGAATTTTAATTTCTAATTTAGCAGGAGTTACTCCAGCAAAGCCGGGCTGGGCAACACTCCCCATGCCGGGGGTACGACCGGTGCTAATAGGCTCAGCCCCCTCTATCTCCCCCAACGGGGGAGGAAAAGGAGAAGAACCATTGGAAAATAAAAGCGGAGATAAAGAAGAATTTTATGAAGATGCTGATCCAATGCTGTATGGCTTGTTAAAAGAATTTGCAAAGGAACATAGGGGTAATTCTACTGATGCTGAAAATATTTTATGGGAAGAATTAAGAGGAAAAAAATTAAAAAATTATAAATTTAGAAGACAACATATTATTGGTTCGTTTATTACAGATTTTATCTGCCTGGAAAAAAAATTAGTTATAGAAGTTGATGGGTTAATTCACCAATTACCGGATAATTTAATTAGCGATAAAGAAAGAACAGAATGGTTGCAATCCAAGGGATATACAGTTATCCGGGTTACAAATGAAGAAGCTATCAATGATATTGAGAATGTTCTTTTAATTATTGAACAACAATTACAAAAACTTCCAACTGCTGAAAGAAAAATATACGCCGAGCAATCCTCGCAACAATCTTTTCCATATCCTCCCCCGTTGGGGGAGATAGAGGGGGCTTCATCTTCGCAGCAATCTTCTCCATATCCTCCCCCGTTGGGGGAGATAGAGGGGGCTTTATGTATATCATTTCCATGGCCCGGTATGTTCCGTACAACTTACGGAGATCATGAGCGCTGCCGCACAAATTATTTTGCAGCATACCCGGATCTTTACTTTACAGGCGACGGTGCTTTGAAAAATAAAGAGGGCTTTTATAGAATAACCGGAAGAATAGATGACGTATTAAATGTAAGCGGTCACCGCATTGGCACAGCCGAAGTTGAGAATGCAATCAACATGCATGCAGGTGTTATAGAAAGCGCAGTGGTAGGCTATCCGCACGATATTAAAGGACAGGGGATTTATGCATTTGTTATTTACAGTAACATGCATATTGATGAAGAACAAACCCGTAAAGATATTTTTCAAACTGTAAGCAGGGTTATCGGTGCCATTGCAAAACCAGATAAAATTCAGTTTGTAACAGGTTTGCCTAAAACAAGAAGCGGAAAAATTATGCGAAGAATTCTAAGAAAGATAGCTGAAGGCGAAACTGAAAATTTAGGCGACACTACAACCTTGCTTGATCCTGCAGTAGTTGATGAAATTAGAGGAGGCAAACTTTAATAGTAATGAACCCTAAAAACATTTCAATTAACGATTTTACTTACGACCTGCCGGAAGAGAAAATTGCCAACCATCCTTTAGCAGAAAGAGATCAATCAAAATTGTTGATTTATAAAAATGGAATAATATCAGAGGATATTTATAAAAATATTGCAGAACATCTTACAGAAAATTCATTACTCATTTTTAACAATACCAAAGTAATACAGGCAAGAATCTTATTTAAAAAAGAAACCGGTGGGGTAATTGAAATTTTTTGTCTTGAGCCTGATGGCGAAAATGAATACACAACTATAATGTCTAAAACTACTTCTGTAAAATGGAAGTGTTTAATTGGCGGTGCAAGCAAATGGAAATCTGGATTTTTGGAAAAAAAGATTTCAATAAACACTACCGACATAATAGTTAAAGCCGAGTTGCAGGCAAAACTTTCAGATGCATACGTTGTTGAATTTAGCTGGCAGCCATCGCATTTTACTTTCGCTGAAATTATTGAACAGGCAGGTGAAATTCCTTTACCGCCCTACATAAAAAGAAGTGTGGAAGATAATGACAAAAAAAGATACCAAACCATTTATGCGAAACACAAAGGCTCTGTGGCTTCGCCAACGGCAGGCTTGCATTTTACGGAAACTGTTTTTTCTTCATTAAATAAGAAAAATATTAAACATGATTTTGTAACCCTTCATGTAGGCGCAGGCACGTTTAAACCTGTTAAGGCAGCAACAATGCGTGAGCATGAAATGCATGCTGAATGGATAAATATTTCTATATATACCATTGAAAATATTTTGCAGGCAGATAATATCATTGCTGTTGGCACAACTTCTTTGCGAACCCTGGAAAGCCTTTATTGGATGGGAGCAAAGGTGTACGAAAACAACAATTGTAATTTAGATGAGTTAGAAATTAAGCAGTGGGATGTTTATGAAAATACCCGTCAATCTATTGATAAAACAAAAGCATTGAATGCTTTAATTATTTGGATGAAGAAAAACGAACTGCAAACAATTTTTACAAAAACACAAATTTTAATTGTTCCTGGTTACACATTTAGAATTGCAAATGGGTTGGTAACAAATTTTCATCAGCCAAAATCAACTTTGTTGCTATTAATTGCAGCAATTACAAAAGATTGGAAAAAGATTTACGAGTATGCCTTGCATAACAACTATCGTTTTTTAAGCTATGGGGATGGGTGT
>JBKJLG010000291.1:0-2774 GCA_046596995.1 Chitinophagaceae bacterium | reverse complement strand
CGATTTTTTAGTGTCGGCACATCATCAGTAAAAATCTTAAAATGAATGATGCACCCGGTTATTAAATATGTACGATTTGTGATGTTTGATGTACGATGGATAGAAGAGCTCTAACATCGTACGTCTTACATCGTACCTCGTACTTTGTTATACTCTTCTTTTCTTAGGCGGACGACAACCATTGTGTGGTAAAGGAGTAATATCCTTTATCATGGAAATTTCCAGACCTGATTGTGATAAAGCCCTGATAGCGCCTTCACGACCGGAACCGGGTCCTTTTACAAATACATCGCAACGCTTCATACCTGCATCAAGCGCAACTTTAGCTGCATCCGATGCTGCCATTTGAGCTGCATAAGGTGTATTTTTTTTAGAACCTTTAAAACCCATTTTACCGGCAGATGACCAGGCAATTACCTGACCCTGCTTATTGGTTAAACTGATAATAATGTTGTTGAAACTTGCTGTAACGTGAGCATCACCAAAGGTGTCTACTTTTACTACTCTTTTTTTTGATGCTGCTTTAGCGCTTGTTTTTGCACCTGTTGCTTTTGCCATAATTAATTAAAATAGGTAATCATTTAAAATTTATTCCGAATCTTCGGAACTGGAATAAACCTCCATGTGGCTTAAGCATATCAGGTTTTCATCCAAAAAAAAGCCTTATCCAAATTTAAAATTGATCAGATATTATCCATTATCAGTTTTAGACTCTCAATTATTTTTTAGGTGCCTTCTTTTTACCGGCAACTGTTTTGCGCTTTCCTTTACGGGTACGGCTGTTAGTACGTGTACGCTGGCCACGAAGCGGCAAACCTTTACGGTGTCTTAAACCACGGTAGCACGCAATATCAAGCAAGCGCTTAATATTAAGCTGAACCTCACTGCGTAAAGCACCTTCGGTTTTAAATTCGTTAGCAATTACATTTCTAATGGCAGTTTGCTCATCATCATCCCACTCATTCACTTTTTTATCGTAACCGATGCTTGCCTTATCTAAAATGTAACGGGCAGTTGAACGGCCTATACCGTATATATATGTTAGTCCAACTTCACCTCTTTTGTTTTTTGGTAAATCAATACCACCAATACGAGCCATGCTTTATTTAAGATTTAGTATTTAAAAATATTATCCCTGACGTTGTTTAAAACGGGGGTTTTTTTTGTTGATCACATACAATCTGCCTTTCCTTCTCACTATTTTGCAATCAACACTTCTTTTTTTAATGGATGCTCTAACCTTCATTGTTATTTGTTTTTTCTCAGCTTGCTGAAATTTATTTATATCTAAAAATGATCCTTCCTCTTGATAAATCGTAAGGGCTCATCTCCACACCAACCTTGTCTCCCGGTAAAATACGAATGTAATGCATCCTCATTTTGCCAGAAATAGTAGCTAAAATCTCATGACCATTTTCAAGCTTTACCCGAAACATCGCATTGGATAAGGCTTCCAGGATGGTTCCGTCTTGTTTGATCAATGTTTGTTTAGCCATAAAGTTTTTCGGAGCGCAAAGATAAGAGTAATTATTTAATTTTTTGCAAAAAATGGACAATTTACATTATAGGGGTAATGCATGTTTGTAGTTGGAGGATAAAGCGCAATAATTAACATCCCAAAAAATTCGCTTATTTAATAAAGGCTTACTGTTAAAATCGGGCATTGGTCTTATTTAAATATTTCTCTGGTAAGATGAATTTTAGTCATCTCCAGGTGATGATTTTGTAGTTGGTGTACTGAGATGGGTTCCATAATATGCCGCTTTTCTTCCCGGTACCAAATATCAAACCTGCTAAAATCATTTTTAGTGGGGGTTAATATGCGAAAAGCACCTTTTTTATATTTTACAGAACCATCCTCCAATTCTTCTTTCTCAAAATTTAGTTTCATTAATTCGGCTTCAGTAAGTGGCAACATGCTTAACTGATCTGCCTTAAACCAAAATCCCTGAACACCGTTATCCACGCAAATTTCTTTTTCATCCCGGTTTAGGTTGGTTACTTCACCCGGCCAAACGGTTCCATCCTGGGTTGCTAAAACATAATCACCGTTTTTTAAATCCTGAAACTTTATCATATTTATTTTTTTGCTAAGAGATAGAAAGAGAAATAAAACTAAGGAAAAATTTACTAAGAGATAAAAGAGAAAAAGGAGAGATATACTTTTTTTATTCCAGTACAACTAATCCAATTAACTCTTTATCTCTGTAACTCTTTTATCTCTTAGCTATTCAGCCCAGCTCATAACATAATTTTCATCTTCAATTTGTAATGCTTCTTTTGTTAACTGTAGAGGGTGAAAAGTATCAACCATTACTGCCAGTTCTTTTGTTTCTTTTGCCCCAATACTTTTATTTACAGCGCCGGGGTGTGGTCCATGGGGAATTCCCCCCGGGTGTAAAGTGATCATTCCCTTGGTAACATTTTTACGGCTCATAAAATCCCCATCTACATAATATATTAATTCATCACTATCAATATTACTATGATTGTAAGGCGCCGGAATTGCTAGAGGATGATAATCAAATAACCTCGGTACAAATGAACAAACCACAAAATTATGTGCCTCAAAAGTTTGGTGTACAGGCGGTGGCTGATGTACACGTCCTGTTATTGGTTCAAAATCATGTATTGAGAAAATATAAGGATAACAGTAGCCATCCCAGCCAACTACATCAAAAGGATGATGCTGATAATGTATGCCATACATCATGCCTTTCTTTTTTGTCATGATAAGAAAATCTCCTTTTTCATCTATGGTTTGTAAATTTTGT
>JBKJLG010000227.1:0-3164 GCA_046596995.1 Chitinophagaceae bacterium | reverse complement strand
ATTCCTGAAACAAATGCCTTACAACTGGCAAGCTCATTACCAAAATACTGGGGCGGCATCGTAGAGGGAACAGCAGGTCCTGCCTATCTCGGCGTATTAACTTGTCTGCTATTTATTGTAGGGCTTGTTGTTCTAAAATCAAAACATGCCTGGTGGATATTGGCAGCAGTGCTTTTAACTGTTATGATGGCCTGGGGAAAATATCTGCCCACTTTTAATAATTTTTTGTTTGAGAATCTTCCACTGTACAGCAAGTTCAGGGCGCCTTCTATGGCATTGATTATTTCTCAATTGTTGGTGCCTTTGCTGGCTGTACTTTGCCTGCAAAAAATATTGTTTTCGGGTATTGAGCTGGATAATAAATTATTTAAAAAGATATTGTACGCCCTGGGTGGTATGATCGTTTTTATAGGTATAGTTTATTTAATGAGCGATTTCCGTTCACCCATTGATAAAGAAATTATTGCTGCGTACAGCAATGCACAACAAGGTGGCGATATTGGGCAATTGATTGTAAAAGGAATGATGGCTGACAGAAAAGAAATGTTTGGCAACGACCTTTTACGTGTGTTGGGTTTTGCCGTTTTTTTAGCAGGTGTTTTGTACCTGCGTAAAAGAAAAATAATTTCTTCTTTGGTGGTGGTGATAATATTAACCTTAATAAGCATCGGCGATCTTTTTATCATTGGCAAAAAATATTTAAACGAAGAAAGCTATATTGAAAAAGATGCTTACCAGGAAAGTAATTTTACCCCAACACAGGCTGATGGATTAATTATGCAGGATAAAGATCAGCATTACCGTGTGTACAATTTAGCAGGCGATCGTTTTAATGAAGCCAGAACATCTTATTTCCATCGCTCAATCGGAGGTTATCATGCCGCCAAACTCAGGCTTTATCAGGATATCATTGAAACCCAACTTTCAAAAAATCCTTTGAATATGGCTGTATTAAATATGCTGGATACAAAATATTTTTTAATTCCTGATCAGCAAACCGGGCAAATTAATGTGCAAAAAAATGACAGCGCTATGTGTGCTGCCTGGTTTGTAAAAAATGTTGTTTCAGTAAATGGCCCGGTGGAAGAAATCAAAGCTCTGGATAATTTTGATCCGGCTGCTACCGCATTTATTGATAAAACACAAAATGCAACCATTACGCAGCCTGTATGGGACAGTAGCGCCACCATTAAATTAACCAAATACAACAATGATGAAATTGTATATGAGGCTGACAGTAAAAGTTCACAGTTTGCCGTACTAAGCGAAATCTATTATCCTGCCGGATGGAATGCATATCTGGATGGAACAAAAGTGCCGCATTACAAAGTGAATTATCTTTTGCGTGGCTTGCAGATACCTGCGGGTAAACATATCATCAATTTTAAATTTGAACCCGCCTCTTATTCAACAGGATATAAATTGGCAACCTGGGGCAGCATTTTATTGTACCTCTTTTTAATTGGTGGCATTATTATGAGCATCCGCAAAAAGGAACTGGCTTATCCCTGGCAAAATGCCGAAGTAAAAAGTACAAAACTGTAAGATGGCTACATGATTGACCTGTCCATCATAATAATTAATTACCGGTCTTTTCAGCATGTGTACAATTGCATTGAAAGCATTTACCAACAAACGCAGCGGTACTCTTTTGAAATTATTGTGGTAGATAATAATTCGCAAGATAATAGTGAGAGCAAACTGCTGGCTGTATATCCAAGCATTAAATGGCTGCAAACCGGCTACAATGCAGGGTTTGCACGGGCAAACAATTTAGGCATACAAGCCTCCGGCGGAGAATATATCTTAGTACTTAATGCAGATACCATTATTTTAAATAATGCATTGGATACTGCCATTGATCTTTTTAAAAATAAAAAAGATGCGGTTGCCTGCGGGGTGCAATTGTTAAACCCCGATGGATCACACCAGATCTCTGGTGCGTATTTTAAAAAAGGCGGGCTGAATGTGTTGCTCCCGCTACCCTATTTGGGCCGCCTGATAAGATACCTTGGATATAAATTAAAAACCCGTGTGCCAAGCATTAAACAAATTGCGGCCGAACAAAAAGTTGACTGGATTGTAGGTGCATTCATCATGGTTAAAAAAGAGGTGTTGAAAAAATCAGGATTGTTTGATGAAGATTTTTTTATGTACTCAGAAGAAATTGAATGGTGCAGCAGGTTGGGTAAACATGGCGCTCTATATTTATTTGAAGCGCCAAAAGTTATGCATATCGGCGGGGGTACCAGCAGCGGTTATTATAACACTGATAATGATAACAGCCGCAATTTGTGGAGCAAAAAAGCTACGCAGATAATTATTTCTATGCTGCTGCGTATAAGAAAACAATTTGGTGTTTTTTACTATTTAGTGGTTTGCTTTTTCTTTTTAGTTGAGATACCCATTTTTATTGTTGGGTTATTAATTGAAAAATTATTGAAAGTCAATAAAGCACAATACACCTGGCAAAATGTTTCTGGCTATATTGTAAATGTGGGTTACATATTAAAATATTTTATTAAGATACTTTTAAACAAACCTCACTTTTATAAGGTGTACTAATGCAACTATCCATCATCATAATTAATTACAATACTTTTCAGCTTACCTGCAATTGTATTCACTCTATTAAAGAAAAGGTGCAGGATATTGATTATGAAATTATTTTAGTTGACAATGCTTCTTCAGAATGTGATGCTGATCTTTTTGTAAAAGAATTTGATGATATAAAGCTGATAATTAGTGCTGAAAACACTGGCTTTGCCGGCGGCAATAACATTGGCTTAGCAAAAGCAAAAGGAGAATATATTTTATTGCTTAACAGCGATACCGAGTTGCTAAACAATTCACCCAAGATCTGTTACGAATATATGCAGCATCACCCTTCGGTGGGCATAACAACAGCACACCTCACCTACCCTGATGGAAAAATACAATACAACTGCCGCCGCTTCCGTACCATTGGCTGGGAGCTGCTGGAAGTATTTCCATTCTACCTTTTCCTTCCAAAAAAGAAGAAAGAAAAATTAATGCTGCACCATTATTTTGATCATAACATAGAAATGGAGTGCGACTGGGTGTGGGGTACATTTATGTTTTTCCCGAAAAAAATAATAGAAAAATTACCCGGCAATAAACTGGCAGAAGATTTTTTTATTATT